>NZ_JATABI010000017.1:0-59481 GCF_036533795.1 Vibrio sp. M250220
AGGCCACGGGCGGCGAAGATGAGAATTTAGATTTTTTCTTCTTCATGCATTAAGCATGACGGCTAGAAATGATCACTCAATTAGGAATGTTGGATCAATTGCGTTAACTCACACTTTTTGTCAATGGACTGCTGGTGAACGCTTACCAATCTAGCACCATGGCATGCCAAATTGCTCAGGCTAGTGAAGAAGCCGCTACCAGTGTCAATTCACAACACGCTCAACTAGAGTTGCTCTCGACCGCGATGACAGAAATGAGCGCCACCATCTCGGATGTTGCGACCAATGCTGAAAACACCGCTGCAAGCACCAACAAAGTCGTCGACCATGCACACAACAACGACGAGACAATGAAACGCACTTCGGAGTCAATTGCACATGTGTCTGATAATATCTCAGTAGCGAACGAGCTGGTGCGCGACCTGCAATCTGGCGTCCAAGAGATCAGCAATGTGGTCGGTGTGATTCGAGAGGTGTCTGAGCAAACTAACCTTCTAGCGCTTAACGCTGCAATCGAAGCCGCACGAGCGGGTGAACAAGGTCGTGGATTTGCAGTTGTGGCTGATGAAGTCCGCAACCTCGCGAGTCGCACGCAAAACTCAACCAACGAAGTGCAACAGACCATCGAAAAACTCACACGCCAAGCAGAGAAAACCTTCGCGGCGATGCAAACCAGTAACGAAAACGTTGAGGAGAGTGTTCGAGCTTCAGAGAATACACGCAAGCAGCTTGATTTAATCGTTGAAGAAATGCAAAACGCCAATGATATGGTGGCTCAAATTGCCGCAGCCTCAGAACAGCAAAGCGCTGTTGCGACCGAAATGAATGAAAACGTCACTGGCATCCACTTGGCTGCCAACGAAGTATTGCACGCTTCTCAGTCGCTCGCGGAAGATAGCCAGTTAATGGCGAATACCGCAGAGCACCTTACCGCTCAACTGAGATACTTTAAGGTTTGATTCGTCGCCAGTGACAAATACAAATTCGCCTTTAGCAACACGAATCGCCCTCGGTTAAGCCGCTATTGGGGAAACTGACGATGGAATCGTTCAATCAAGAAATCGATAAACAGGCGCAAGCGCTTAGGTTGATACTGACGACTCTGATAGATGACGTTTAAGTCTGCGCCTGCTTGCGATATAGCACGCTTCAACAAAAAATCTGTGTTGGCTGAGTTAGAACCAAGGTTGGGTAACTGAGCAAGAATACTTCTAAGCACCTTAGTTTAAATCATAAAGGCCTGTTCACTCAGGCCTTTGATGGAGGCGTCGAATCATAGTCAGCTACCTTCCGGAAAACAATTGAATCCCCAACAGAAGAGGTAAAACGAATTTACACAGTAATACAACACTTTGGCATGGCACACGATTAATTCGCCATAGTGGATAAATTAAGCCAAGTGACATTATAGAAAACCAGACAACCGTTATCATTTTCGAGCCTCTCTATACATCATTATTATGAAGCCACAAAATCCTTATAAAGTTAAATAGATTTATTTCAGCCTTTCTTGTCTTTTAAAGGTATCGATGTTGTAAAAATCAACTCAGAACAACATTAATTGTCTAATGTTTAATATATCTTGGGATACACAAAATAGAAAAACCAAGCATTATTACTAGGCTTGACCATTGTATCTGTCCATTTGGTAAATTAAGAACTTCCACTGTCATTTTTTCAAAGTGATTTATAACAGATGGAGTAGTTCCATAGATTAAGGAACCATAGTTGAAAATAGAATAATATTGGGAACCAATAGCTATATATACCAAAATTTTACAGAAAGCATAAAACTTGTTCTTGCTGTAGCGAAACAGCTTCCTTGCTACATAAATAAGAATAATGGAAAAGAACCAAAATAAAATTAATGTAATCATAGTCAATCCGATATAAGTATGAGATTCTCATCCAGATTCTTCCGGATGTTTAGGGATAAGGAACCCTGAGTAAATGCATACACCAAAGCTCAGCCAAGAAATTAGGTCATTGTTTGAGTAATTAGGAATAAATGGCTCAAGCGTTTCAAAAAATGGATAACCACTCATAAAAATAGAGTAGTAATTTAAAAGAATCGGAAAGAAGACAAAAATGCAATAAGCTAATCTTAGAATATTTTTTGTAAACTTGTAACGAGCCACTTTCCTGAAAATAAAAACTATTAAAATGGTTACTATTAAAAACTTGGCCACATCAATCATCTGCTATTTCTTTCATTGTTTTAAGAGTATAACCATCTGATAGTGCTTGATTTAATAGCGCTACTTTTGAAGACGCTTGATAACCTCTTAGATAATCTTCTGCACTATACCTAAATAGTTTAAATTGCTTGGCTTTTTGAGTTCTTGTCCACGGCATCGGATTTAAGTTAGGTTTGGATGCAATCTGATAAGCCTCGGAGGCGTTTTTAGCTGTGTTGGTTTTGGCTAGCACCCCATAAGCAGACAAGGCTAAATCTGCTCCATAGTAAACAATATCACCGTGTGATTCTGAGTAACCTAGCGATTCCGCTGCATGTTGATAACCTTTGCGAACTGGCCCTGTTGCATTCTCATCGCCATCCCAAAAGTACTTGCCATTTTCATACAGATTGTTGGTGCCATGAGCCATCATTGGACCACCAATTAAGCATAAGACCGCCGCTGAGGCGTAACATATTCCGGCGCCTGTTGTTACCTGCATGACACCAGCGACAAAGCCAATCCCTTTTTTAAAGATCAAGTTACCTTGCTCGATAAGACTTTGTTTTTCTTTTTGAAGCTCTTTGAATACTGTCTCTTTGTCCTTCTTACCGCTTTTATAATCGTTCACCAGACATTGCTCAAACCGATCGACTTCACGAACAAACTGCATCTTCAGACCGCCATTCGAGATGTGGCGATGTGAAAGCGTAACAGCTTGCATAGTGAGCCCTTTAGCGGCTTTTTCGACTTCACGAATGTCCCATGAGTCTGGCGCGGTTTGGTTTCTCATCCTAAGTATCTATCCCATATTTGATAACCTTCTGTGCCGGCCATGTTATGTTTCCAGATTATGTCGCGGTATGTGAGATGGAATATCTCAGACATATCTTCATCTCCGGAAGTAAGTACGTTTGGTTGATCAAATGACAGAGAGGTAATCAACGCATCAACTAATTCAATCGTGTAGAAGTTTTCGTTATGACCATGCTCATTGGTTCGATAAAATTTGATAGTGCATTGCAAATGCTCTTGTTTGGAAAGGGCGTTGCCGAGTAATGGCGAAGACTTATCTACGGGTTTGGTAATCGCCACTTCCGTTGGGCCTCCCTGCTTGTTTAAGGTGAAGTTACAAGCCAGAACCGTGATTTCATCTTTATGAGATTCTTGAGCCTTGTTGCCGATTGAATCTTTGGTGTTACAGCCTTGAGAGATACAGTATTGTTTTTTACCCATGATAGATAAGTATGCCGTATGAGCCATAATTTACTCGTTTATATTTATGGGACGGTAAACATATCGTATATCAATAGATCCGTTATGGACGACTGCTAACTGGCGGGATTTGAAGCAATATTCATTAATTACGCGGAAATCACCTTAAAATGGTATGGAAAATCAGATATCTGCACGGGTGGCAAATCATGCTAAACACCCATGCGCTCCTTTAAGGTTGGATGAAGGGAACATGAGCAAGTGCGCTTTCAGGAACGCAGATTACCTCCCCTTAAACAACTCACCTCGGTGATGTGCCAGATATGGTTTATGCTCACGCACGATCCTAAACGACATATCGTCTCTTAGGCCGATGACTTCTGGCGCTTCAAGATACTCTGAGATAAGAACCTTGCCGTTGTCGTCAAAGGAGATAAAACCGAGGTCAAACGCTTTATCTAAGTTAGCGAGCAGCAGCAATCCGTTGAACTTATCCAGCCTTTCTTTATTGTTTGAAGCGCGCCAAGGTTTTATATGGGAAGCGAGCAAAAGTTGTGTGTTGCGATACCCTGTAACGGCACAGCCTCCCCACATCTGCACCAACTGAGATCTAAAGTGACCTTGACCCATTCTGGTTTTGACCATGATGCTTTTTTCGGTGTCGGTTAGCTTTTTGTCTACCATGACCTGCCGAATGTCTGCGTTCACATCTATTTGAGCTAAGTCGGCTAGAAACTTGTTGTAATGGGTAAGCGCAGCGCTGTACATTCCTTTACCCTTGCGATCCGTTAGTTTAAAAACCTCTAACTGTCTGACTTTCTCTTCATACTGAGTAAATCGACGGTAGGAAGTCACTTCGGTCAATGGCTCACAGATTTCCCCCGTATCCATTAACCAGTTTGAAATTGAACCACGAATTGCTCCAAGATAATTTTTTGCGGTTTTCTCCGACTTACCAATATCCATCAGCCACTGATAGTAAAGGGATGCAAAGTCTGTAAAATTTGAAACCAGCGCTTCTTTCAGCTCATTGCTAACGATAAAGCTTTTCATATCGTTAAATAGCTCATCGTCTAGGTACGCATAGGCGATCGCTTTTGAGGAATAGCGACTGGTCGTCATTTCGTCATAGCCAGCGTGATAGGAAAGGTGCCAGAATCCCTCGCTTCTCAGATGGAAGAATGGGTTCTCTGGTGTGTTTTTGTCTTTGCCGTGAGAAAAGTTGTTGAAGTGTTCTGTGAATCTCTCTTTTAGCGGCTGATTGAGTTCGATTTTGTTTAAAGCGATATGCCCTGCTTGGATTAAATCCATAACCGCTAGGAGCATGCATACTTTATGAGGGCTTTTCTTACCACCCGAGATGTTCATATTCAGGTTACGAAACTTGTCTGGATAAAAGTCGTATGACATGTTTACACCTCCAAACCAGAGGTTTTCTTCATCACAACAGTTTGCCAAGTAACCCCTTCTCGCTTCAGCGAATCTTTGCCATCTTCGATATGGCAGATAACCAATCCGACATCACTAGCTAATTTATCCAGCTCAAATACGGAGACACCAAAAGTCTCACGAGCATCATGAAACTCGCCGTGACGTAATGTAATAACCAAGACACCCTCGTCTGACAGGAGACTGCGCAATGCCTTTATAGCAATAGATCTTTGCTGAACAGGAAGATGCATCCAAACCGCCGACAACAGAACTAAGTCATACTGCTTTTCTAGCTCTATCACGTGTTTTAAATAAGGTAATGAGTCATGTAACCAGACGACTTGCTCCGAACAGTTATAGTTGCCGATCTCAAGCAATCTAGTTGATGGCTCAACAGCATATACTTCACAGCCATGGGCGATCATCCACCTTGCATCTCTTCCAGATCCAGCGCCAACATCCAAAACAACATCACCCGATTGAGGCCAATATTCAGTCCAAGACTGGTGAACAGATTCGAATTCTAGGGAATCGTATTGCTGAGCTAGCTTTGAGGCATTGTTGTTGTAAAAAGAAGTAGTTGCGGACATATATCAAACCAAGCATCACTGTTCCTGCATGATATACGGCTAGGTTGCATAAGGCGATAAAGTATTAGAAATGAATTAGATTCTGTGATGAAAATCTTATACAAAAGCCATCCGCAGAACTTTGAACGCCGTAAATCTAGTTTGATGTTTAAGCACCTACTCTGATCACAAATCAAGCATATGTTGCTCTCGAATAGCGCCACTAAAGATACGAGCGTGGCAGCATGTGTTAGTTCCATTGTGAGCTATTGCTAACATGTAGAACCTTCAGATATAAAATAAGGCCTGATAAATCAGACCTTTTAGAATGTGGGAGTGAGACAGCACACTTAGGACCATAACCAACTAATATTTATAGAAAATAAATACACTATCATGCAAAAGTATTACCTTGGGTATTACTTTGCTACATCCATTGAATACTTGTGGGGCATATAAAACGATACCTAAAACCAATATCTAATACATTTACAACACTGACGAACGTTGATCTCTGTATAAAAACACTCCCCAGCCAAATGTTGGGGAGTGTGATTCATCCAAGCAAATGAACTGCTATGTTACTTAGACGTTGGCAACCCTGCTGCTACATCTTTGAATGAAGCTAATGCCGCTTCTAGATGATCTATAATCTCTTGCTGTAGAATATCCGGAGCAGGCAGGTTATCCAAGTTGTCTAGGCTATCGTCCTTAAGCCAAAACACATCTAAGCTAGCTTTGTCACGATTGATTAGTTCATCGTAGCTGTAGTATTTGAATCGTTCTGTCTCTTTGCGTTCGTGACGATTATCAGGGTTATAGCACTGAATAAAGTCTTTAAGGTCGCTCAACATCATTGGTCGTTGTTTCAGCGTGAAATGCTTATTAGTTCTTAAGTCATAAAACCAAATACCTTTGGTATGGACTTTTTCATCACGAGCAGCATTATCAAAAAACACTACATTTGCTTTGACACCATTGGCATAAAAGATACCCGTTGGTAATCGCAAAATCGTGTGTACATCGCAATTGCTTAACCACTTACGACGTATACGTTCACCTGCACCTCCTTCGAACAACACGTTATCAGGCAAAACTACTGCGGCTTTACCTGTGTCTTTTAAACTCGAAACAATATGTTGCAAGAAATTTAGTTGTTTGTTGGTGGTTGTAGCCCAAAAATCCTGACGCTCATAGGTTAGTGCATCTTTATCTTCACCACCTTCAGTATTAGTAATTGTCATGCTGCTTTTCTTACCAAAAGGAGGGTTAGCCAATACATAATCGACTTTATCTTCCCCCTTAATAGGAGTTAGCAATGCATCAGCTCGCTCTACATCTGGCTCACCATCAATACTACCGATGTTGTGAAGAAACAAGTTCATTAGACACATACGGCGAGTAGATGGAACAATCTCATTACCACGGAAGGTTTTATCACGTAAAAACTTCACTTCGTCTTTGTTTAACTTTGATTTTGCTATGGTAGTTTCGTCATGCTTTGATGGATTCCAATGGCTCATGCCCTTTTCAATCCACTGCTCATCACCATATGTAATCCAATCATTAGCAGTTAAGAAGAACCCACCCGTACCACATGCTGGATCGTAGATGGTTTTCTTAGGCTCCGGACGAACACAAGCCAACATAGCGTCAATCAATGCACGTGGCGTAAAGTATTGGCCTGCACCACTTTTTGTGTCTTCTGCATTCTTCTGCAATAGCCCTTCGTACAAATCACCTTTAGCATCTGAGTCTAAGCTTATCCAGTTTTCACCGTTAATCATTTTAACGATACGAGCCAGCTTCGCAGGATCGGGGATCTTATTTTCAGATTTGTAGAAAATAGCACCAATCATACCGCTTTCTTTGGCTAAGCTTTTTAGTACCTTACGATACTGTTCTTCTAGCTTCTCGCCTGTTAAGCCCTGCAATGTTTCCCAATTAAACTCTGTAGGAACTTTGGTATCCCTTGAATAGGGAGGCTGGGCATATTCATGCGCCATTTTTAAAAACAGTAGGTACGTGAGCTGCTCTAAGTAGTCACCATAACCCACACCGTCGTCACGCAATGTATGACAGTAATTCCAAACTTTTTGTACTAATGCTGGTGCATTCATTTATCAATCTCAATAATCATGGGCTAGCATCACACTGATACTATCAACCTACGGTTCTAATTAATTCACCAATCCATGGATGCAACGTGTCTTTATCTTTATCTTGCTCTAACTGATAAACTAGGAATCCCAGATAGGTATTTTTGCTTTTGAAGTGAAACCATTGCCCTATTTTTCGCAGCTCTTTTTCAAAGCAGGCATCAGCACCTTGGTCCTGTCGGAGTTTTTTTAAATACCACTTCTTTGCATCACTTATCAAAGGCTTAAACAACTTCCATTGAGCTACACGTCCTTCGTTTAGTCGTTTTTGATCAAGGTGATAAAGCCTTATAGAGAACCTTACTTTTATATCCTCGGGGCTGCCCTTTTCGAACCTTGAAAATGGAACTCCGGATTTGTCGTAAGAAAGTAGCCGCCATTCTAGTCTTTTGCACGGGTCGAGTAAAACGGGGACCTCGTTGTCTTCATCTAACTCATCATAAGCACGCTCAGGTTCATTCACTAGAGGGAAGTAGTTCCACTTACCACCTCCTGTCCCTTGCAAATCTTTTCTGTATTCATTGCAATGTTGACATGAAAAACGAAAGTTCTCATGTTTAAAAGCTGCCCACTTATAGCCTGCATGCTCCGGTTCTATTTCGTATCTAACCAAGCTTTTTTCATCTTCCGAAAATCCAACGCCTTGAACTTTCCCTTTGGGTCGATAGTGATCTACCGCATTGTCTGTTCGAGGAATGTTTGTTTCGCAATACCAACACCTTCCATTTGATAATGCTTCTAAACTTTCTTTTAATTCCTTCCAGACCGAGCTACGATCATCAGCGACAATAGTACCATCGACTAATGCTTCTGTAGCTGCTTCAGCTCTATCCTCCCAGCCATCAGGTAAGTCTACAAATGTGTTATCTACAAACCTCACTAATTATCCTCACCTAGTAACTTTGTGATCGCCTGCTTAGCAACATCGTCACGCTCTTCTTGAGACAAGCTTAATGCAAAATCCACGAGCTCTTGCAAACTATCCGCATCAGACTTTTCATTTAGAAGAGTATTACGAATCTTTATGTAGCGCTCATAGTCATCGTCTCGTTGCGACATACTGAACCGATCATTATCTAGCCATTCGGAAATGACTTGAAAGCGCAGTTCTTCGAATCTTGTTTTGTTTTCAATACTTGCTAATGCTCTATATGTTTCTAAACGCTTTTGAGTGCGCTTATCCAGTGACGACCCGAGCCCAAACATGTCACTGGTAATAATGCCCGCATAGCCCATTCCTTGGGGATCATAGTGAGGTTTATGAGACTCAATAACTCGGGACTCATCATCACGGCTTAAAATCTGCACTTGATCTCGTGTCAATTCAGCAATAGCAATAGGGTTGTGGGTAGTTAGAACGATGTGACTGTTGTTTTCACCATCAGAACCAGAAGTTATAAACTTATTTAAATAGTCTATGTAATCAACGCTCCACTTAGGGTTTAGGTGCGTATCGGGCTCGTCCAGTAAGAATAGGCTCTCTTCTTCTGCGGTAAACCTTAACAATCCTAATACAGTCAGTAATTGCTGCTCACCTTCACTGAGTTCACGAAATGTTACAGTACCATCATTCTTTTTAAGTTTTACGCGGATACGCACTTCGCTAATAAGTTCTGATACATAAGTACTTTCTAGGTCACGGAAAAACTCTCTAGGTTCTTGCTCGCCAACCAACTCGTTTAGCTTGTTGATATCCTTGATAAACATATAAAGATATTCGCGGTCCTTTTTGTTCCATAGAGTCGCTTCATCCGTTCTTTTTATCTTTATCGGCGCTGTCGAAACTTCATGTACTCGATCCAAAAATTCGCGAACAATACCTTCTGCTCCCCAGAATATGTCTGGGTTTGTCTTACATGCTCCATGAGTTCCTTTAGGACCTTTACTTTTATTCAAGTTCCAAGAAGGCTCGTTTAGCTCTAACAAAACAGAATCAATACTTTCAGCATTTTCATCAGTTTCTAGGCCGAGCTGAGTATCAAGAAAATGTCTAACTAAATCATCTTGCTTTAGAACAAATGCTAAAAGCACAAATTGACTATGTACAGGTAAAGCATAAAACAACCGTCTTAAACCAGGGTCTTCCGACTTAGCGTTTCGGAGCCTTTTGTCATATTGCTGAAGATACGGACGAAATACCGACTGCATACGATCGCTATGTCCAGAGTAGTAACCAAACACATACTTGGGTAAAAACTCGTCTTTTCGTTTTTTAAAAGTAGTGTATTTGATGTCTACTAATTCCGGTTCACCAGTTAACAAGCTCAACAAATCAGCTTGTACAGTATGCTCTGAGTTTATTTCGCCTAAATCTTTATAACTAACTTTGTACATATCTTTAGAACGATCAGGATCTGCGTCGATTTGTATTTCTTTTTCGTGGCAAAAATACCTCAACGTGTACGCAAACGAAGGCTTATCTTTCTCATTTTTGTCGTTCTTTCCCATGATTAAATCACGGAAAAGCAACGCCAATGCCTCTAACACATTTGATTTACCAGTGCCATTCCAACCTATAACTAAGGTAATCCACTCTTCTTCTTCAAAGTCGATAGTAACGTTTTTTAGATTCTTAAACCTTTGGCGATCACCTTCTCGGTCTGAGCCTATGGTAAATGAGGCTAAACGCATTAGTCCTCCTTGTTTTCTTGCTTAATCAACTTTAGTTGGTCGTAACCATCATTTCGCTCAATTTCAATTTTGCGTGCTTTTTCCAGCTTTCGAAGTTCTGCGTATATCTCTTCGATACGATCCGTTGCAGTACCATCAACAATTCCACACTTTTCAAAGGCTTCCTGAGCATCAATCCAGCCCTCTTCTGCGGTTAAAACTTCGAGTAAAGTATCCATTACATTAACTTTTTTTTTAGATTTACGCGGCGTACGAGACTTGGGCATTTTTGCCAGAGCTTCACGTTCAAGTTTTATTTTCTTTAACAATGTAGAGGCGGGTTCGTCATTAGGATCTTGTGGCACCAATTGCCCTAAAAATGCTGACTTAAGAATATTTTTCCTCTGGGCTTCAGACTGCTTTAATCCGAGTGCAATTGATTCAAACTGCCTATCAATAGAGTCAAACTCATTACTGATTTTATCTATAAGCACTTTCTGCTCAGCACTTGGAGGAAGGGGAATAGCCAAATTCCCCAACTTAGTGCCGTTTACATTCGCTTGGCCTGCCGTCTGATTCATTACCTCTGCTACCCACTTTTTACCAAGAACAGAATTTATATAATGAACTGCTATTTCAGGTAGCACATGCTCCGAAAAAGTGACAGCAATAAGGTAAGAGGCATAAGACACTGGTTTCCCAATATCTCTATAAACAGCAGATTTGCCAACCAACTCTGCACTGTTGGTGCGATTAAATAGTAAATCGCCATCATTCAGAAATAAATCCGGAAACTCATTATGGTCAACAGGTAAGTACTTCAAGTTGCCGTAATCTAGTTTGCCATCTTGAATATTGCCCATACGTAATACAGGTACACCTGAGCTATCATCATTTGTTTTTGATGAGGAACCATAGCGCTTACTAATTGCCAACTGGTCTATGGTCGCCCACACCCACCCATCAGGTAGCTCGGGTAAGCCTTCTACATCCGGATCTGACGGCTCGGGGTATTTAGCTTGCCAGTTTTTAGGTGGTTTTTTATCTTTGGCTTTAAATTCTTCTAATTTTTGCTTTTCCCAGCGCTCGCGCCGCTCTATAAGAACACGCTCTAATAGTTGCGCTCCCGTTTCCTGAACATTTCCACTGTTAGCCTCCCGCCATTGTTGCGTAAGCGCTCCTTCAACTGCATTTTTCAGTAAAGATTGGCGATATTGAGTCAGTTTCACTTGCGCTGCTTGGAGTTCTTTGACACCTGCATCGAGTTCGGAAAATAACTCCTCTAACTTTTCGTAAATACGAACTTGTTCATTAACTGGTGGGATCTTAGTACCATGAGCTAAAAATGGACCACGATTAATGTGCTTCATAGTGCTACCATGAAGATGCTCAGTCTCAATCATTTCACCAATAGCAATTTTCATCCAATAATATAGTAAACCCGCGTTAAACAACCTAGGCTCTGGTACAACTTTAAATATATGTTGGTTTAGCCAAGCTTTCTCTCCCCTCCATAGAAAAGCATCTAGCGTTGCAGACCAACTTACAAGCAAATCTCCATTATTTACTTCATAAATTTCAGGCACTTCAATATTAGTATAATTAAAAGGCTTATCTGAGTTAGTAAGGTTTTGAATTCTAATTATAGGAATACCTGACTCTTGCCTGTGGGCAGGCTTAAAAGCAAATCCATTTACATACTCTGCAATATCTCCAACGGTAGCCGTTATCCAGCCTTGTGGAAGTTCATTTGTTTCTCTCACGCAATTAATTCCTGATTCATTTCAGCCAATAGGCTATCTAATTCGTTTCTGTCGCCGTTGTTAAACAAGCCCCACGCTTTTTGTAAGCCACCGTGATCGGAAAAAGGGCTGTAGTCAAAGTCATCGCGTTCTATAAAACAACTGGCGGAAATATGGTCTTTGATCAAACGTAACCACTGGGTCTGTTGCTCGGTAAAAGCTGTGGAACGTTGGGCATTGTGGCGGAAGATCCACTTTTTAAACTTGGCGTCTACCTGTTCAGCAAAAGGTTTCAACTCCGTATCTGAACCAATAGCAAACCTAATTAGCGAGATTATATCGGTTAATTGGCGTTTCGTGTCTGTTTTCTTCTTACTGCCACTTTGATTGAGTCGCTCGTAAGCAGTCCAGAGTTTTTCTGTTGTTAGTAACAAAGGCGGTTTGCTTAACGCTTGGTGCAACTCCTCTAACATGGCGAATGTCAACCCCCTACGTTGATAAGGTTGCTGGTAGAAGAAGCTTAAAGCCTGGATATCGTCTTTATGTTGTTCAATAAAGTCTTTAAAGGTTTGAATCATCTTTTCAGCATCATCCGCGGCTTGGTTGCTGTAACCCGAATACGTAACAGTATCTAGATTGATGTGATCGATAAGCTGTTCGCGGTCACGACGAGCAGATTCAATCACGTCGCGGGTTTCTGGATTATCAAAACTTTGGCAAGCTTGATCGACAAGTTGCTCTTTCGCTGTTTGACGCTCGCTATCTGTTAGGGTTTCTTCACTACGTGTGATCCCTGCCTCTTTTGCGTTGGTCAATGCTTGTTTAGTGATAGCATCTGGGTCAATCGCGGTGAGTAGCTCTCTAGCTAGCTGCGGTAATGGTTTACCTGCGATCTTTTCTACTTTATCTAAACCCCGTTTATCGAGCTGCTTAGCTAAGCGCGTTAAACGACTGGCCAAACTTTGGATGGTGTCATCGTCTCTATGCCCCATCGCCACACCTTGCAATAAGTCTTTCATTGACAGATTAGGAGCTTTTTCTAACGGTCGGCTCTCTGTTTTTAGAGATTTCTCCACCCCAACGGCGTCAATAAGAACAAAACGGTCCTTATCAGTCGTCGCGCTTTTGCTGACGTTATGTAGGTCCTCATAGCTTAGACTACGAACACCACGACCTTTCATTTGCTCGTAATAGCCTTTACTGCGCACGTCTCGCATAAAGAGCAAGATTTCGAGTGGCTTTACATCAGTTCCCGTTGCAATCATATCAACGGTAACCGTGATCCTTGGGTTAAAGTCGTTACGAAAGTCATTAAGAATACCATCAGGGTCTTTCGCGCTATAGGTTACTTTTTTGCAGAATTCGTTACCTTGGCCATATTCTTCACGGACAATCTGAATGATATCATCAGCATGGCTATCTGTTTTGGCAAAAATCAGTGTTTTTGGTACTTCTTTACGATTAGGAAATATCTCTGTTTCGACCGCCTTTTTCATCGCTTTTATGACTTGGCGAATTTGGCTTGTATTGACCACCGAGCGGTCAAGGTCTTTGCTGGTGTAATTACTATCTTCTTCGGCCTGTGCCCAACGTTTTTTACGGGTGAGTTTATCTCGGTGATCGAGCCACTCTTTAGCTTTTAGCTCAGCACCTTTGTTACCAATTTCTGTTTCTATCTCATAAACGTCGTAGCCAACATTTACGCCATCAAGCACCGAATCTTCATAGCTGTATTCAGCAACAATGTTTTCATTAAAGAAACCAAAAGTACGCTTATCTGGTGTAGCGGTTAAACCAATAGTGAAGGCATCGAAGTAGTCGAGTACCTGCTTCCACAAGTTGTAAATCGATCGGTGGCACTCATCAACGATGATGAAATCAAAGGTTTCGATAGGTACTGTTGGGTTATACTTAACCAGCTTTCCCTGTTGTTGATTTTGTTTAATTTCATGTAGAGATACATCTTCAGCACTTTCATCTATCGGCTTGCCACTCAAGATAGAATACATGCGTTGAATGGTACAAATACATACTTCAGCCGCATCGTCTATGGTGCTGCTATTTAAGCGTTGAACAATGTGATTCTCATGGAAGAAGGTTTGTTTACCTTGCGGTTTAAACGCATGGAACTCTTGCTGTGCTTGTTTACCTAAGTTTCTAGTGTCTACCAAAAAGAGTATACGTTTCGCCCCACCATGATTAAGCAATCGGTAGACCGCATTAATGGCGGTAAAGGTTTTACCTGCACCTGTTGCCATGTGTATCAGCGAACGTGGTCTATTTTCAGCTAGCGATTTCTCTAGTCCGGAAATGGCACTCACCTGACAATCACGAAGAGTTGCTTTCTCTAGCTCTGGCATAGAGTTCTTTAAGCTGTAACGTAAAGAGTGTTCTTGCTTGGACCACGCTAGTAATGTTTCTGGCTTAAAGAAATGGAATAGTTCGCGAGCTCTCGGGGCTGGATCTCTAAGGTCAGTAAAATGAATGACTTGGCTTGTTGCTTCAAATAGAAAAGATAAAGGTGTATCTTCTTTTCGGAACTTGATTTTACTAGTGGCATAGCGAAGCGTTTGCTCTTCCACTTGTGAAAGAATTGTTTCATCTTTTTTTGCTTCAATAACACCGACAGCTAAGCGGTTAACGAACAATAAATAGTCAGCACTATCAGTGTATTGTCCTTTCCCACTGTCAATTGGATACTCACGAACCGCTACGCCCAAGCCTTCACCAAGGTTCACCTTGGGCCAAGTCTGTATTTTCCAACCAGAGGCCTTCAATTGCTCATCAATTGATAAACGCGCCTGCGTTTCCGGTTTTAGTCCGTCAATATCCATAGTTCAGTTCCAAGCTCTATTTCGTTTATTAACCTTCGAAAAATTCTTCATCAATTCTTTTCAAATACAATACATCTTCATTACGGCTACCAATGTTGTAACGCAGCATCAGCTTAGCCAACTCTTTACCGTTGATAAGCACGATACGCATACCTAGGTCTTTTGCTGTCTGAGTTGCTGACGAGGTAAAATCAGATGTAGTGATGAAAATACCTTTCTGTGCTTTCTTTAGATTAAGTGCTCCAAAAAAGTCTCGGATTTCACCTGCACTAACATTGTTTCCATCAGCATAACGCTTGGCCTGAATGTAAACCTGGTCAACACCAAGTGGGTCTTGATTAATCACGCCATCTACACCGTTATCGCCGCTCTTTCCAAGCGTATGAGCCATACCCTCATCGCTTCCGCCATAACCCATTGCTAGTAGCAGGTCGATAAGTAATTGCTCAAAGAAGGCTGGAGACACTTTACGTGTTCGAGACAGGATGTCTGAGGCTAACGCGTCGTTAATCTGTTTGTAAGCGGCCCTTAGTACTTCATCTGGCGTCGCATCACTATCAGACACTGTTGTCTCTTCAACTTTGTCTGAATCACCGTTCTTTTGTTTCGTGAACGCATTGAAGTCATCAAAACGTTTAAGGTATTGGTTATTAATCTCGTCGCCACTGTTTAGAGCATCTTGCCCCAATTCAGTTATCACGAAATGACCACGTCTTGTCGAATCCAAAAGCCCTGCTTTCGCTAGATAGGTTTTGGCCCATCCGACGCGATTTGTAAAAGCCGCTTGTCGTCCACTAGGAAGCAGCTCAGTTCTCTCGTCTTCTGACAGATTAAATTGCTCCGCTAGCAAGTCTACAACGTTGCTAAGCTTAACTTCTTTATTCTTCGCAGCCTCTAACACTGGCTTCATTAAATCTTGATAACTTGGAAGCACTATACACCCTAACCATTTTGACTTTTACTTTCGGCAATATACCAGGATATACAATCAGTTACATTGATATCCGTTACGTTTATTTGGACTTACCAGCCAATCCAATTATTAATGCTCCCAAGGCCGCTCCCGCAATGAAAGTACCGACATTGCTCCCCCCTTCAGACTTAGCTTTTGTGGCGTTACCTCTAGGTTGGGCTTGAACAGACACCTGTTCACTTTCCTTGAGATTATTAACTGTATTCACAACCGAATTAAAAAGTTCATCTGGAGCAATACCAAGAGCTTTAGCACATTCAAACATCTGATCAACAGAGAACGTTGACTTTCCTGATTCCAAACGACTATAGCTAGCTTGTGAGAGCCCCATTTTTTCAGCTAATACGCTCTGCTCTATGGCTAGTTCTTTGCGCTTATTCGCGACGACCACACCCAGAATCGATGAGTAAGAAACCATTTTATCTTGCATTTTTGCCACCAATAACTAAATAACACTTGATCAACTAAGCGCATAGGTATAACTTAAACGCATCAATATGCGTTTTACGTATTTATCTGTTAATTTTGAATACACATACTTTAAATCAAAAAGGGGAAATTATGAATAGTAATCTTAGTATTGGTGACCTACTTTATCGTTCAAAGCTGCTGGTAGAGCATGCCGGAATCTACCTAGGTAAAGGGCGAGTACTTCACAACTCGCCAGATGGCAACGTAGAAATTTGTACCTTAGAAGAGTACGCAAATGGAAAGCCAATCAAAGTAGTCTTAAGTCACCTATGTGAGGAAAAGAAAAATGAACTGTTCAACCAAGCAGAGCAATTGATTAAGAAAGCGAGAAAATATGGGGTGCTAGATAATAACTGTGAGCATTTAGCCTCTACAGTACTACACGGCAAACCTTCAAGTGAGCAGCTACAAGGGGCAGGCTTGGGCGCGGTTGCAGGTTTGCTTTTTGCTCACTGCAACCAATCGAAGAACTCTTTGCTGTATATTTTAGCTGGTGGTCTTATCGGGTGTATGGCTGTCAATGCAGCTCGTAGATACGATTGTGTGGTATGAAAAGAAAGGAGTGGGACGCATAGAACCCACTCCTTAACTTTTTTGTATGGCTAAACGAGTACCCAAATAACACGCAAAAAATCGCATAACTTGCATACCACATTTTTTAACCTTGTAACAAACCTTGTAAGGACACATACCTTAGAACCCGTCAACGAGAAGGGGATGAAGCATTAACCCGTTTGTTGATAGTGGGCCGTGGGTGTATTGGGCAATTAAAAAGACGTCCGTGGACGTCTTTTTAATTGAAAGCGGGCGTTGAGTGAGGAGCCTTGCTGTGTGGCATCACAAAGGGATGTCAAAGGACAACAGCACCTCTCCCGTTGTCATAACGGGAAGTGAGAATCCTGCACTAATCCCCGAGTCTCGGTGAGTGAATCTGGTGCCAATACTGGCATATTGAGGAGAAAATTGTTGCGCAGAAGACATTTTACTCCATGTGCTGATGGTCAGATCTTGGTTAAACTGAGCGGTATACTCTAGCGCAAATTGAAGTTGCTTGGTGCGTATCGTCTTGCTTTGTGAGTACTCATATTCAAGATGAGAGATGAAAGACTGCCACTCCAGACTCATTTTCATCAGTGTTACCAATGCATCGTAGTCTTGGTGTGTGCCGCTTAAGAGCCCTTTTTGGTATTTCACCCCGAAAACGCTGTCTAAAAGGAAATCTTGATATTCAAGGCTGTATTTTGCATCACTACCAATACGAAGTAAGCTGTTACGAAACGAGCTTTCATCGTAAAAAGCATTACTTGAATCTGAATAAGCCTCTAGTGTTTTGTGTGTATAGAGCCAATCTGAGGTCACAAATAACGCCAACGGGATACGCTCAGCATTAAACATCTCTTGCTGTATTTGAGCAGAAGCTAACCATGTACTCGCGTCGGTCTTACCTTTCGCTGAATTGGATAGTGACTCAAGCTCAATGCGACTTTGTTGGTTGCCAACCGCGAACTCAATAAACAGGGTATCATCAACCCAGGCTTGAAAATATGGCAAAGCGGAAAAACCAGTTTCACTCGATTTGGCGGTATTTTCAGCCGACAATTTAGTTTCAAACACGCCCAAAGCGATCCCTGATACAGAGGTTGAGGTGACGGGTGCGTCCATGCCAAAGACTAAGTACTTAGTCTCTGCATCATACCCAGCCACAGAGCCAACACGCTCCTTCACCGTCTGTTGCGCCGTGAAACTAGACCAAATACGAACACCACTATCAGACGTTCGATTAGCTATATTGAAACTACTTGATGAAAGATTGGATTGACTCTTAATCGGTTCAGTCGAAGGCAACACGGCCAGCAAAAGGTTGGCTTGTTGCGTCGCGTTAGTTGCGATGTGTTGCTGAACAACCTCATGAGCGCGAGGAGTGTCCTGAACGCTATCAAGATCAGGATCGATAGCTGGAGGTTCAACCGGATCAGTACTTTTTAACGTGACCTGAAGAATGGCTTCTTTTTGTATATTGTAGTCAGAAAGGGTTCTGCCATCTTCAAGCACAAGACCAGAAAACATCAAACTCTGGCTATCAATCGCTATGCCTTCTTTATCTTGAATTTTGGCTTTTACATTTTCAACACTATCGGACGCTTCAACATCCAAGGTGATCGTTTTTCCACTAGGCACTTTAACAAAAATCTGCATAGCAAATGCAGGAAGGGGCGCGAGTAGACAAAGCATTGAAACAACAACACTAATAGTTTTTTGCATTTTATGGATCTCAAATCATCAAGCGAGCGTTATAGCTCCGACCAGTTATAAGGCGCGAAGTATATAGAACTCTCGTCACTATTAACAATTCATTCAATAATTCGTATTGTGTGGGGTGTATCAGGATCAGAACAGTCGTGCTCGGTAGGGAACGGAACAGCCGCTGCAGTCTAGTTCACAAAGGTGCACGCAAGTCAATCAATTGGGGCTTTTTACGTTTGGTATTTCAATAGTTTGATCTAGGTTGTATTGATATTGCTTATTTTTGGCTAGTTTTATCATTAGGGTAGCGAGTCAATACCCACGATTCAGGTGGGATGCAAATCAAGGTGGTGCCAATGAATGACTGCATGCAACGGTCAACATACGTCAATCTGTCTGGCCGCAATTTAGAGTATTTACTCACCACCGAGCTGAATCGATTGGGATTGGATTATTTTGTGCTAATGATTATCGACGCCAGTCAAAATCCCATCTACCAATATGTTCATGGTTTTTCTATGCGTCAAATGGCTATCTATCAGCAACACATCGACCATGATGTTTTTTTTCACCACTACATGAAGATGGGATTGATGGGAGACTTAACGTACATGCAACAGATGCTACCGGTAAAAACCATTCGCGACCCAATTTTTCAAGACATCTTGGTGCCTACACTCGACCTTCACCATTCTCATAGTGGATTGGTACGTCTAAACCATGGACACTACCTGATGCTAAGTAGCCATGGCGACGCGAGGTTAAGCCCGCGTGACCAATCTCAGTTGCAAAACGTTTGGCAGTTTCTAGGTTGTTGGGGCAACTTTTGGTTAGCGGAGCGCGAGATGGAGAACCGCTTTGCTCAATTAACCACACACACTTCTTCAGGATTGCCATTAGAACTGTTAACCAGCGCGGAGTTGGCAGTCCTCTACTTGTTGTCACAAGGCTACGATGGCAGCGAGGTCGCCAAAATACGTAATGTATCGAAAGAGACAGTGCGCAGCCAAATCAAACAAATCTTACACAAGACCGACTGTCGCCATCAAAATCAACTGCTGAGTCGTTATTTTTTTGAGCGTAAACCGGCACCAACTGAGCGATGGATAAGTCCCCCTTCACGTCTAGCGGAATTGATATAAATCAAGCCGAGCGCAGTTAAGAATCATTCATCCCCCAAATGGGTGATGAGCTTTAACTGACTGCTTTCTAAGCTGATTGTGACCCAATGAAGTGCGCAATTGCTAGGGAGGCAAAATGAGAGTCAACAAGGTCGCCTTGGCGCTAGGATTAACTGGTGCCCTGTTGTTAGTCGGGTGTGACAGTGGCGGAGATAACCCCTCTTCCACAGGCTCCACCACGGCAACACAATACTCAGTCAAAGCCATAGATGGTTACTTACGTAACGCGAAGGTATGGCTCGATATTAACCAAGACTTCCTGCATGACGCAGAAAGTGAACCGAGCGCGATAACCGGTGAAGGTGGCGTGGCGTTGCTCGATGTCTCTGCGATCCCAGACTATCAAAAATATCAAATCGTGGTGCACGCTATTGCTGGTGAAACAATCGATGAAGACACCATCAATAACTCAAATCCTGGTGGTCAAGTGATGCAAGGCAGCATGGTACTTTCTGCGCCCGCCGGCGAAGCCAACATTACGCCACTGTCGTCGATGGTCAACCTAATCATGAACAAGAACCCGACGGCACTATCTGACCCCGAGCAATATCAGCAGCTCAAGCAACAAGCGGCTAATGAAGCAGCCAGTTTACTTGGGCTTGATCCTGACGCTCTATTTGATGACTACCTTGACCCCGCCACTCGCAACGAGAAATCGACATTTGCGGCACAAAACATCGTCAAATCCGAGCAGGTATTACCTTCTACCCCACAACAAATGGTCAATCTGGTTCAGGATGTACAAAGTGCGGGAAGCAACGCGAGTCAAACGGTTCCTGAACTCATGGTCGTTGAAGCGGTGAGCAACAAAATCAAACAGGTGTTAGATAACACCGAAGAGGACCAGCTCGCCAATACACCAGCGCCGGTCCAGCCTCCTAGTCAGGATAATCCCCCCTTGGATGATGATGGAGACGGTGTGCCAAACTCGCTCGATGCCTTTCCCAATGACGGAGATGAATGGTTGGATAGCGATGGTGATGGTGTGGGTAACAACCAAGATGCATTCGCTTTTAACCCCAATGAGACAAAAGACTTTGATTTGGATGGTGTAGGTGACAATGCTGATTTGGATGATGATAACGACGGCTATCCAGACGAACAAGACAGTGAAGCCAACAATCCCAATATCGCAGGTGACCACGACGGTGACGGTGTAGACAGTATTATCGATCTATTCCCCAACGATAGCGAAGAGTGGGCCGACAACGATGGAGACCAAGTAGGCGATAATGCCGACCTATTCGACGACGATCCAACCGAATGGGCAGACCAAGATAAGGATAACGTGGGTGATAACAGCGACGCCTACCCTGATGACAGCACCAAATCCGTCGCCGACACTTATCAAAGCAACGACGCACATCGAGCCGTACTTAACATCAATCATCGACAACCTATGTTGCTTAATGTTGCTGTTAGCAAACGAGTCGAGCAATTAAATGATGGCTCGCTGCGCACAACGCTCAACCACCTTTACACCGCAGATGACCACCAAGTCTATGGTCAAACCGAGAGTCGCGAATGGGCTTTGGCAGGAAACTTTACCCGAGTCCACGAATTTAGCTTTGACTTTAATCTCGATGGCAACGCACAGTTCGAGGGGCAACTGCTTGATATTGGCAGCCGCAGCCCTAGTGGTAACACTGAAACATTTTGGCGTTATGTCGACGAAAGCGATGCCAGCCCTGAAGGAGGAGTCAATGGTGATGGTCAACGTGAGTTTGACCGACTTGACTTCAGCTCACGTCAGCACCCCACTGAATTAACAGGCATCGATACCATTCAGCACTTTAACCTAAACATTGCGACCAATAACAACCAGCAAGTCGTGACCACGACAATGAAGCAGTTTGTGGTAGCAGGATTCGACTTAAATAACGGCCAAACACAGCCACAAGATTATATCAGCCATAATCGTACCGTGATCCAGGACCTTATCGATATTGAAGTCGAAGATAAGCAAGATTGGGAGGCCGATGGTACCATTAACACAGTTTTAAGCCTCACCAACAATCAGGATGGTAGCTACGAGTATGGGTATGCCCGTCCGATCTGGGATAATCCACAAGATGGTATTCATGAGGAGTACGCCGACTTTAACTACACTGCGAACAATTGGGACAACTTAACTAGCTATTGGTACGACTATCAGCTACTTACCCGATCTGATGGAAGTCAGCAGCATTTCGGCCAACGATTTGTGCTTGCTGATGACAACACCAAACGAGTGGATGGACAGTCGCCAGAAGGTTACCGCTTCCACTGGTGGCAAATGGACTCTGATGATGTTTCTGACACTGAACGCAATGAGTATGTCACTTGGGCACATCTGGCGCTAGATGACTACAACTTTACAGCTGCAAGTGACAACATAGGTCAAGCTTATCGCATTTACAGCCGCCAACAAGATGATATTTGGACAACCCTCTCTTTTGATGAATGGGGTAGCACCGATGTCTCTCAACTTGCGGAAAGAATCGAAGCAGCTCGCTCTGGTGGAACATCGATGTACGACATAGATGGTTCAATCATCCCTGGCTTGAATCGTTATGCCGCCTCATTGCCCAACGAGACTTTCCAATACTTAGCAGACGGCTCTCCACGTCAATGGTTTGCGGTTACTCAAGACCCACGCTTGACCGATGGTACGCCAACCGTGGTTCCTCTTACCTTAACCGACGATGGTGTTTTGCCCGACAGCTATGTTGTCAGCAACGGTCCGGATCTTATCTTAACCGCTCCGATTAACGCTAATAACATCCAGCCAACACCGAGTGCTTACTATCGCCAACGCATAGATATGTATAACTTAGACATGGATCCACAACGCTTTAGCTGGACCAGCAACCTTGGTCAATTGTTTACCGATCAGCAGGTGGCAGAGCAGCGTTTAGATCAAGTCCTAAATCCTAGCTATCACCTTTGTGAATCACAGAATTTACTGCTCCAAGGTAACGTTGATACATACAGTGACTATCTGGCAGCAGCGTATATGTGCGGTTACATCGGTATTGATAGCAGCTATTTAGAAGGGCTAACGTTGCACTATCAGGAGAGCGATACCTTCTGGCTTAGCTATAAGTTCCTCGCCAACGGCAGCGGTGATTATTATGAATCAAATGGTTTCCGAGTTCCCTTCAGCTGGGCGATTGATGAGAATGGTATAGTGTCGATTAATAACGGTGGTGACCAAGAGTATTTCGCCTACATCGCCCAACAAGGAGGAAAGTTTAGTTTACTTGGCTTCTTTAGGTGGCAAGACGATGGTGTAGAGTTTAGCGAGATCAGTGGTATGGAACTGACCACCTACGAGCCGAATGTATCCATGGCCGAAAGTTGCTCTGCACAAAACTCCCCGTGGGATGAACAGAACGACAAACCAGCCGCATATGGCACATTGCAAGATTATGATTCAGCCTTGGCCAGTTGTTATCAACAGATGGGTGATGGCAGCAAGCTTAGCGCCGAGTTGCTTGCTGGTATAAACCCCAATGTTCGCGGCAACTGGCTAGTCGGTCATTATGCAGATAATAATGGCCAACGAACCTTTGTTAAAGAAGAGCAACTCTACTTTAAACCCAATGGAGAAGGTGCGTTTGTCGATGCACAAGATGGTGAGTTTGGTTTTACTTGGTACGTAGTAGATGGGCGCTTAACGATAGAAGTGACCCATCCAGACTACACTGGATCGTATGAACTTAACGAGCTAATTAATTCAGGCAGTAGCGACTTATCGTTTAAAACCTTCTGGTATGACACCACATGGCCCGATGTCAGCTCCGGACAAGGGGAAATCCTAGATCAAATTTATCGATTTGATGGTTATCGGTAGGCAATACCATAGAGGCTGCTTATATGCAGCCTCTTCGTTGGGTCGCTTGATCCCGCGCCATAAAAACGACTCACTAGAAAGTTGCAGAAAGTTGCAGGGACATCAGACACCTTAAGTCTTAGCTCAACTCTTTGAATGGGAATCACATTTTCAGTTTTATCTCTAAGGAATACTCAATTATTTGTATAAGCTAACCTTACTTTTAAACAGGTTTTGTAGTCTGATGGGATTTTTGTTTTAGTCACTATTAATCATATGAAGAATCAGAAAGTCGCGTTTTATCTGCCCAATGGCAACAACTATCAAGCTGAGCTGCCACTTTGGTGTATAGCGAGAGAAGATCGAACAATTTCTAACAAGCCTTGGCTAGAAACTTCTTGGATTGGCACAGCGGGGTATAGGAGTGGGCTTGCTCTGTTTTGTTCAAAATTGGATGCTTATATTCAATGTATACGTATGAACGCAAATGGTGACGAAGCTTTAAAAGGAAAGTGGAAGGTTTATTCGTTCTCCGATCTCAATCGTTTAGAAATGTCGATTTCAAAAAAATCAATTTTCAATGCCCAGAGCACTCCCCCTCGATTCAAGAAGAGCGCTACGCTTCGTCGTGTTTCCTATTATTAGGCTGGAAAACCATTCAACATTAACCAAAGAGTATTGTTATGAAGTTTGTTACTAAAGGGACAGGAACCACAACAGGCGGTGTTGTACTCGAAGGTCATAATGATGTGATTGTTGAAGGGAAGCCAGCGACCTCTATTCATCAATACGGCTCTTGCGCCTCTGGGCGCAAAAGCTGTAAAGGTAAAGGGATTATTGTTCCTGTCGGCAATGGTAACAAAGTCTATCTTCCTAATGGGCAGCAAGCGGCATTAAGTGGATATCAGATTCTGTGTAATTGCCCAGATAACTTCATTCTTGAGTCAAATAGTTCGGTTAATGTGGGAGAAAATGTAAGTTTTGGTTCAGGTGTTTCGATGACGTCAGCACCTTCGAACCAAAGCCTTAATAGCCAGCAATTAAGCCCCTCAAATGCATCTACGGCTTCTCAAGCTGCTACTCCTCAGATAGACCCTAAAAATGCTTATTGGCCTCCTTATAATCCATTAGCGCCTGAAGGAAAGAAAGAGCTGAAAGTGATCTATGAGCAGCCAATTAAAGATTATGCTTGGCTATCTGTTGAAGAAGCTGAAGAGTTTGCCCAAAATCTCTATGAAGATTTAGGGGGCAAAAGTACGTTAGGTGATATAAAAAATTATGGTTTGGGCTTAGGTAAAGGTTCGTATGATGCATACATGGTTGCTAAAGGTTTAGGTGGATTAAAAGTCCAGTCCTATACAAAAACAATTAATGGTCAAGACTGGATCATTATCAAAAACTATCGCAAGCATCTGAAAACTCTTGAGCGTGGTCATAAGTGGAAAGCAAATAACTCAAGAATTATTAAGATGAGCTTAGGGCTAAATGATCTAAAAGGAGCAACTCGATACGTTCGCTTTAATGTCGGTTTAGAGTTTGCTGTTTCAATTGGTATTAATGCCCTTGACTATGCATTACGAGATGAAGCTACCATGGCAGAGTTTGTTGGTAACTCTTCTGTCGATATGGTTAAAGGCTTTATTTCATTGGGAGGTGCAGCATTGCTTACGGCAGCCTTTGTCCCTGCAACAATTGGCGTTTTGGCAACAGGATTATTTTTTACGGTAACTTCTTTTTACATCGGTAAGGGACTTGATCATATAGATAATGAGTATGGTTATTCTGAAGATTTTGTAAAAGAGGCTGAAAAGTATTTCGAATGAACTTTGTGCGAATAATAATTGGCCTTCTAGTAACTATTGGAGCTTACATTCAGGTCAGTGACCAAATCACCAGTGCTTTCTCAAACGATGGTAAGATTGTGCTTGATGGCCTATTAAATATTTGGGCGAGCTTTGGGATGCTATTAATATGCCCATACCTGATTATTTATGTGATTAAAGATGAGTTTACTCTCCGTTTACCTATTGGAGATGCTAATCGTGTCTTAGTGATCCTCGGTTTGGTTGTGGCTCCATTGCTTGCTATAGGACTTTATAATCAATCCCACGCGAACGTAACTAACTATGTGGAATGCAAAAGTGAACGCAAGCTCTCCAGTCGATACTCTAGTCGAACTTATGCCATAACTGAAGATCTGTGCCAAACGCTAAAATCCCAAAATGATTAACTACTGTAGCTAGTTAGGAACAAATTTGGAAAATATTATTGTCTTAATGTTTCTTATCGTTTTTGGATGGTTGGCAATATCGAACCTATTCTTTTTCTTCTTATTCGTTATGGTTTGGTCGGTTTTAAAACTACAGAAACATGAACAAATACAAGGACGTTATGCTGTATTGAGGTTGCCAACTTTCCTTCATGGACTATCAGAATTTACTTCGAGATTACGTTCTAGATGTCAGCCAGTGTGAAAAGTTTTAGGTAGGAAAGAGTTCTTACTCATAAAAGGTTCACGGTGACGCTGAGCCTGTAAAAGCGACTTAAGCTCTGGCTTGGTAATGGCTTTAGTTGGTCGAACAGGCTGCTGTTCTACTGGTAAAAAGATACAATGCTTTGCGTGAGGGTAATCGATGGTTTGATAGCATGTGTGAGCTCCAGTGTGGGCTCTTGCTATCTTTTAGAACATTCAGATATGAAAAAAGGCCTGATAAATCAGACCTTTTAGAATGTGGCGGTGAGTGAGAGATTCGAACTCTCGATACGTTGCCGTATACACACTTTCCAGGCGTGCTCCTTCAGCCACTCGGACAACTCACCGTATTGTAGGTTGGTTTCGTTAACCAACGAGGCGCTAATTTAATGATTCTATTAAGTTAGGTCAAGCCCAATCCCTAAAAAAAGCGCTGTTGTTGGCTTGTTTGCTCACTTACTAGCTAATTCGTTCATGATTAGTCCAACTGAAGCGGTTGCGGCTTACCAACTAGGCTTGTTGATAGTAGCCCGGTACTCGAAACCACTTGCGGCACATATCAAGGAAGTAACCGTATAGTACGCCCATGCCACAAGAGACAATAGCGTTAGACGTTACAGCCGTAATAATTTGATCCGTTGAAGCGCCTACCGTGAACAGGATGGCAGCATAAACCGGAGACTGGAACAGAACATAAGCGATAAGGTCAGCTAGGTTTTTCGCCACACCAGAGTCTGAAATGCGTCGGCCCTGACGAAGCATAAAGTCGCGGAAAAGACCATATGGCCACGCAATGGCGATATTGACAGGAATAGAAAGCGTTCTTGATGCCAGCGATTGCTCAAAAGTCATTCCTGAAATAAAGATCTCAATGATCATTCCAGATACAAAACAGAACACTACCATTGCAAACGTATCTGCAGCCGCGTTACGGATGCAAAAAGGCCCACGAGCTTTCATTTTTACCCTTACCTCAACATAAATTACTACAAAAACAACGACACAATAAAACTTTCAACCACAACCAGAAAGCACACTGGTTTATGTCGCTATTAGAGCACTAATTATTCAGAATTGGATGCTGAAGTTAAACTCAAGTGGTAAATAAACAACCACTTTTGGTGATAAAGTTAGATAAATTCGCTACCTATTGAAATCTAGATTAAAAAACACTCAACTTGGTGTAATTTAGTTACAGTAGTCTTTCATTTGTACAGCAAGGACATCTAAGTCATCTTGGTTGGGGAGTTCTCCTGCGGCCAAACAGGATGAAATGGTATCGATATTTTCCTGAAGCAAAGGGACAGCTACGCCTTCAAGCTGCTGTTTTATTGAGCCTAAACGTTCCTGCGCCTCTGCGAGTTCTTGATTTTCAATCGCCATGAAAAACATCATCAAAGGCTCTTCAAGCTTGATTGCAGTATTTTCCTTTGAGCAGCGGAATAGCTCTGACTTGAACTGATATAACTTATCTGAGTGGCTTAGCAGGGCATCATCCAACTCAGTTTCGTCTATCGGTTTAGAAACAATGTAGTTCACTCCTGCGCCAAACATTCGTTCACGCGTGTCTTTAAACACATCGGCAGTACATCCAAAGATTAAGATCTCACTCTGAAAGCCCGCTAGGCTTCTGATTGCCGAAGTTGCTTCTACGCCATCCATGACAGGCATATGGTTATCCATAAGCACCAAGTCATAGCTTCCTGTTGCAATAGCATGTACCGCCAGTTCACCGTTCTCTACACACTCACAAGTAAACCCTTTGTTGGTCATAAAGGTATTCAGGATAATTGCATTGGTTCGATTATCTTCAACAATCAGTACTTTTAAGCCGTTGTAATCCAGCTTGCGATGTTCAATCAACTCAGAGAACACTGGCTGGCACTGCTCAATACAGAGTGAAACTTCAAAGCTCGAACCAATCCCTAACTCACTGGTAAGCCGCACTTCCCCCTCCATAAGTTCACATAGCTGTTTTACGATCGCTAGACCAAGCCCTGTACCACCAAAGCGCCTAGTGGTGGAAGATTCTGCCTGTTCAAACGGCTTAAATACTTTCTTCTGGGCATCTTTCTTAATGCCTATGCCGGTATCTCTCACTCGGATCAGTAGGTAATTTCGAGCGTTGCGCTGTTCTTCTTTGAAATAGACTTCAACGTAGCCTCGTGAGGTAAACTTAACTGCATTGTTGAGCAGGTTGAACAAAATCTGCCGCAAACGAGCTTTGTCACCTTTATACCAACGCGTTGTCGGAACTTCAGAATAGACTTTAAATTGCAGCCCCTTCTCTGCACACAAGGTGTAGTAAACGCTGTTTACGCTGCCGATGATCGATTCCAACGGGAATGGATGGTACTCAAGCTCAAGGTGCCCTTGCTCTACTTTAGAGAAATCGAGGATCTCATTCAGCAAGGTCATCATGTGCTCCCCTGACTCATAGAGTGTTTTTAGGTGTTTGCGCTGCTCTTGGTTGAGCTCTGTCTTCTGTAAGATCTGCGCGGTGCCCAGCACCCCATTCATTGGGGTTCGAATCTCATGAGACAGAGTCGCAAGAAAAGCACTTTTCGCTTTTGTAGAGGCTTGAGCCTTGATTTTTTCTGCTTCTAAGTAGACCGTTTTTTGGTTGAACGAATCGATCAAATACTTAATCTCATCATTGCTGTTGTAGCGGATGTCGATGCTACCGCCCTCTTTAGACATATCAACACTGCGGGCGATGACACTGATTGGCGCAATGAGAAAACGGTTGATAAGGAAGTAACCTAGCATGACACAAACAAGCATGATCGGTACGATCGCGGCTTCAACCTTAGACACTACATCATAAACCTGTTCGTCCACTAAGCGTTTGGCGTTGACCACATCGACGCTCCAGTTGAAATCCCCGAACTGATACTGGCTAATATAGATACCATCTGCCAACTGAAAGTTATATTCCATGATCACGTCACCGTAGCCGTCCCTCAGGAGAACCCCTAAGTCATACTCCTCAGCATGTAAGCGAACAAATTCAACGAGTGTTTGTAGTGAGATATCTACCGTCGCCACGCCAGCAAAGACACCATTGACGTAGTAAGGCGAAGAAGCGGTAATCATCTGAACATGGGTAAAAGGGTCAATATAAACCGGGGACCAAGAAACGGTACCAATCGGTTTTTCGACGACAGAGACGTACCACGATTCCTGATCGTATCCACCGGATTCAGGGTTATCCCACGACAAAATCCGATCCACCTGCCCATCATTAGCTCGGTTAAAGAAAAGGCTTTTAAGCCCCGTATCCTGATCAATGGAGGGCGGCACTGGCCACAAACCGCCGCTAACGGTAACGCCATCAATCAGAGAGAAGAGGTTATATAGCATCTCGGCCTGATGTTCTTGATCATCGGGGTTGCTGCCCAAACTCACAATTCCCTGCAAGATCCCCAGAGAACTGTTAATTGGCTCCCCAATCTGCGACGAGATGAGCTGAGTTCGCAAATCGAGATTCATTTCTAGTTGTTCACGCGTAGGAGGCTCTACCACCAAATAGCTAATGGTACCAATTAAGGTGATCACCATAGCGAGGTAAACCGCTAGGGCGACGATGCTCTTCCGTTTCAGTGATGAACGTATATCCATAAATCTTTGAATTTTGACTGTTTATAAAAAATTATAGCGAATATATCGTGACAGCAACCTTTTTCTCCCAAGTCTGGGCTGTTACCATTGCCATATCACATGTCCTGATTTTAATAGGGTGTCTAAATTGACTCTACAACAACTGCTCGCATTACCAGAGCTTGAAGGTAAGCTCATCAACGAAGCGAAGACCCATGGTTTTATTACTGCTATGGCAGCCGCGCCTCATATCCTTACTCCCCATGAATGGCTACCTTTCCTATGGGGTGGTGAAGAAGTCGCGCCTTTTAGTGATGGCGAGCAGCTCGAAAGCTATGTTGAGCAGATTATAGCGTTATGGAATGCATACCGCCCTGCTCTACTGTCGAACCAGTGGCAGTGGCCAGAAGGCTGCGCACTAGATGAAGAAGATATCGTTACTGAAGCCACTCGCGACTTTTGTGAAGGCGTATTGCAAGGCTGGCAGCTTTCTCGTGATGATTGGGAAACCATTATGCCAGAAGACAGCGAAGACAACGCCTTACTTGGCGGCGTGCTGTTATCGCTAAGTATGCTTTACGATCCAGAGACCTCAATCGCTACATTGTCTGAGCAAGGGATTGAAGGTCTAGAACAGTTTGAAGAGATCTTCAACGCAATTCCAACCATGCTGTGCGGACTGGCTATGCGCGGCTCAATGCTGGCTGAACAAGAGTAACACTATTGAAAATGGCCGCTCGCAAATCCGAACGGCCATTGATACTAGCTGAGTTTTTCCCATTCAAAATTCTCTATTCGCTCGTCGGCGATATAAAAAATCTTGGCTCCGGCGACAATCTCACGCTCCAGATCCGGATTGAGTTCTATTCCTTTTCCTACATCTAAAGCAATCAAGGTTGAGTGAAAGTGGCGCTTCATATAGTCGAAGGCCAGTTCGACCTTAATCGGTGACATAGATTGCGGATAGACGGTGGAGTATTGCGTCATACCTCGAGTCGACGCTAACAGCTCTTGATGAAGCGCACTCGAACCTGGGTCAACCGCTGCCTTTGCAAGCATCTCTGCCCCTACAGCTGGAATACACTCAGCATTCGGGCAGTGCTGGTTTAGCAGTCGGCTCAACGCCTCATCTTTAAAATAGGCGAGTAGATGCGCACTCGGATTGACATTGGCGCTGTAGAGAGCGGCCGAAAGAGTAATATCGTCTTCCAAATTATCAACCACAATACAGCCAGCCTTATCAATTGCGGCCTTTTCCATCTCTTGTGTGTCGGTGTAACTGGTCACTTTGACGAATCCAATTTCACCAGGAAGTGGGTTTTCAATATCCGAACGACTACACAACACAATCGGACGCTTTCCCTCTTCTTCATGTTGCAGCATTCGAATCAGGTGAATAGTTCGTTGTCCATTCCATCCTAAAAGCAATATATGATTTTCCACACCAACTCTCCGTTTTCCTAATACACCTGCACGCCAGTAATCCACGGCGCCGCCTGCTAAGCGTCCAATTAAAGCCGCAAACAGGGTTAATCCACCCGGAATAACAAGCAATACGACAATCCACTTACCGAGCGAGGTTTGTGGTGAATGGTCGCCATAACCCACCGTTGATGCCGTCACCATCAAAAAATAGATAAAGGTCGAAGGTTCTGAAGTGAGTGCATGCTCACCACTCAGGCTAAGTAGCGCCCAAGAAACAACAATATAGGCAACAACCAAGAGCGCAAGGTTGCGATTGCTCAGATTAAACAGGTTGGAATTCAACCATTTTTTAAACGTTAACCAAAGAGACATGGTGCTCCTTACCTCTAACTCACGAATGGTTATTTAAACCCAAACACAAGTATAAAAAAACCAGCCACGAAAGCTGGTTTTTATATCTGTGACAACACTCTACGTTTACGCGTTGCCTTTCACTTGCATATTCAGTTGCTCAGCGAAGTCGAGCATACGGTTCAATGGGATCAGTGACTTAACACGAACTTCTTCATCAACAAAGATTTCATGCTCTTTACCACCATCACGTAGCGACGATTCGATCGCTTTCAGGCCATTCATCGCCATCCAAGGACAATGTGCACAGCTGCGGCATGTCGCGCCCGCCCCTGCTGTTGGTGCTTCAATCAGTTCTTTCTCAGGAACCAACTGTTGCATCTTGAAGAAGATACCTTTGTCCGTTGCAACGATCATCTTCTGCTGTGGCAACTCTTTTGCCGCTTTGATTAGCTGACTGGTTGAACCCACTGCGTCTGCGAGTTCAACAACGCTTGCCGGAGACTCAGGGTGAACCAAAATCGCGGCTTCTGGGTAGAGACCTTTCATCTTGCGTAAAGCGTCGGCGGAAAACTCGTCGTGAACCACACACTCACCTTGCCAAAGCAACATATCTGCGCCAGTTTTATTCGCGATGTAAGAACCTAAATGGCGGTCTGGACCCCAGATGATTGGCTTATCTTCAGAATCTAAGTGCTCAACAATCTCTAGTGCGATACTTGATGTCACAACCCAATCAGCACGTGCTTTAACCGCCGCCGAAGTGTTGGCGTAAACCACAACGGTGTGGTCAGGGTGTGCATCACAGAATTCAGTAAACTTATCCGCTGGACAACCAAGGTCAAGTGAACACTCGGCTTCTAAGGTCGGCATCAAAATACGCTTTTCAGGCGTAAGAATCTTGGCAGATTCACCCATAAAGCGAACACCAGCGATGATTAGGGTGCTCGCTGGGTGGCGGTTGCCAAACTTAGCCATTTCGAGGGAGTCGCCAACAAAACCACCCGTCTCTTCTGCTAACGCCTGAATTTCAGGGTCAGTGTAATAGTGGGCAATTAGGACCGCATCTTTTTCTTTAAGCAGCGCTTTGATGTTTTCAACATGCGCTTGTTTTTGTTCAGATGTCAGCGGTACTGGCTTTGGAGGGAAAGGGTAAACTGTTTCAATCGTATCTAATATGTGGCTCATTGCTCTTGCTCTACGCAACTTCCGGTAATCCGCGTATTGTAACCTCAACAAGCGAGTCTATTCCAGTTTCCCTAGTAATAAGATAGACAGGAAAGAAAAAAGGAGCGACGAGCGCTCCTTTTCATGGCAATTTTTATTAATTCAAGCGGGTGTTCGCTAGCTTAGCCGAAGCACTGTTCGGGTACTCGTCAACCACTTGTTGGAAGTACTTTTTCGCTTGCGCAGCATTGTTGTTACGCTCGGCGATTTCACCAAGTTTAACCAGTGCATCCGCACGCTTGTTTGAATCTTTGTAAGTCACCACGGCAGCAAAGCTCTTCACTGCGTCTTTATCTTGCTTCTTAGCAAAGTAAAGTTGGCCAAGCCAATAGTGAGAGTTTGGCGTGAAACTCGAATCTGGATAGTCTTTCTGGAACTGCTGAAAAGCAGCAATCGCACCCGTATAGTCTCGTTTCTTAAGAATCAAGTCTACTGCGTTTTGATACGCTGTTTGCTCATCGATATCAGAGCTAAATGTACCACCAGTGTTAGCCGCTGAATCTGTCTGTTCTGTCTTAGCTACTGGGGCTGCCGCTTGAGCTCGTACTTTATCGAGTTCAATAAATAACTCTCGCTGACGCTGCAACATCTGCTGCATGTCATAGGTACTTTTTTCAAGCTGGCCACGCAAATCGCTAATTTCATTAGCCATATCGTCTAATTGCTGCTGCATTTGCAACTGAACACGATTGCGGTTTTCCAATAGGCGCTCTAAGCGCTGAACATCAGTTTCGTTACTACGAACTGAAGACGAAGAAGTGGCGGAATTGCTACCGCTTAGGTCGGATACTGGAGCTGGTGCAGCGAGAACAGTACTCGCTGCACTTGCCAGTAACGTTAGCGTAACAATGCGCTTAAGGTTACTGAACATGAGGTTTTCCTCAATTAGTACACTAGAACTGCACGGCGATTCTTAGCGTATACATCTTCTGATTGACCTAGAAGAAGTGGTTTCTCTTCACCGTAGCTTACGATAGAGATTTGGTCAGCTTGAACACCAAGAGCTTCTAGGTATTTAGCAACTGCGTTAGCACGGCGCTCGCCTAGTGCGATGTTGTACTCAGGAGTACCACGCTCATCCGCGTGACCTTCGATAGTGACTTTTAGAGCTGGGTTTTTGCTTAGGTATGCTGCGTGTGCTGCTAGCATTTCTTCGTAATCACTAGCGATAGTTGCGTTGTCGAAAGCAAAGTAGATAGTTTGAGTTTCGCGTAGTGCTTGCTCTTTTAGCTCTTGCTCAGACAATAGGCCGTTTTGGTCGATTGGTGAAACAACTGTGTTGTCTACAGTTTGAGTTTGGTTTGTCTCAGTAGAACCAGAAGCATTTGCCGCATCGTCACTTGAGCTACATGCTGTAACCGCTAGAACTGGTAGCGCAATTAGAAGCCCTTTAAGAACTTTGTTTAGTTGCATTGTTATAGTTTCCTTTATTATTGATACTTACTTGCTACAAAAACGGTGACCATGCTGGAGCACGAACTCGACCATTTGTTGCCGGTAACCTTGCTTTAAAGCGTCCATCAATAGACACCATAGAAAGAACATTGGTTTTGTTGTAGATAGAGCTGTAAATCACCATGCCACCATTCGGAGCGATACTTGGTGACTCATCTAGCAACGTTTTAGTCAACGTCTGCATAGCGCCCGTTTCAAGATCTAGCTTGGCTAGGTTGAAACCTGTGTTGCTACGATTGACCATTACCAAGAAGCGACCATCAGGGGTAATTTGACCACCTAGATTCTGGCTCCCCTGCCATGTAATACGTTTGGTTGAGCCGCTTGCCAAATCTACTTGATAAATCTGAGGTTTTCCACCCCGATCCGAAGTAAAGATGAGAGATTTACCATCTGGATGCCAAAACGGTTCAGTATTGTTCGCTCGACCGCTGGTAATTTGAGTCAATTTACGAGTATTCAGGTCTAGCGTGTATACCTGCAAGCTGCCTGTTTTCGACAACACGAGTGCGAGCTGAGAACCATCCGGAGAGAATCTTGGCGCACCATTGTGACGAGGGTATGACGTAACTTTCTCACGCTCACCTGTGTAGATGTTCATGATGAAGATTTCAGCTTGGCCATTTTGGAAGCTAACATAAGCCAGTTTTTTACCATCTGGTGACCATGCTGGTGACATCAAAGGTTGTTTAGAACGAAGCACAAGGCGCTCGTTGTAACCGTCATAGTCAGAAACACGTAACTGGTACGGGAACTGATCTTTATCATTCACCACCACATAGGCGATACGAGTCAGGAACGCGCCCTTCTCACCAGTAAGTGCCTCATAAACCAGATCAGAGATACGGTGAGCATACTCTCTCATGCGTTTACCCGGTACCGTCGCTCGCTTGTTAAATAGTACATGATCTTTCGATAGTACCAACTGACCATCATCGCTAAGCGCCTTGCTTTGACCTTGAGTCAGTTGACCACGAACCACATCAACAAGTTGGTAGTTAATCACATAGTCGCCTTTGGCATCTTGCGAGATTGAGCCGGTAACTAAAGCATCCACGCCTAAACCAGTCCAAGCATTAAAGTCTACTTCGGCATCGCTGTAGGGTGTTTGTGGCATTTTGCTGGTCGCCACTGGGCTAAATTTACCACTGCGTTGAAGATCCGATGCGATCACCGCAGAGACATCTTCAGGTAACTTAGTGCTGCCTTCCCATTTAAACGGCACAATAGCGATTGGACGAGCCGAATCGATACCATCTGTAATCACAAGTTCCAGTGCCGCATTGGCTACGTGAAACGCACTCATCACGGTGAGCATACATCCTAATACTAGTCGCTTTAACACAAGCTTTTCCTTATTACTCAGGTACTACGGTTAAATTGATATTCTTAACTTTTTCGATAATGTCAGGGTCTTTAGGCAGCGGGAAACTGTTCACCTGTGCCACCGCGCGCTTCGTAGCTGCGCACAAACGGCTGTCTCCGCCTAAAACCGACAAATTACCTAATATTGCGTCTGCTCCAGTAGGGATCAGACGCAAGTTAACTCGACAAGACTTTCCCCTAAAGCTGTCCTCCAGTAGGAGATTTTGCTGAATAAGTTGGCTATAGATCGCCCCATAGCGCTGCGCTTCGTTTGCAACGTGGCTTGACCGAGCTGAAGTATTGGCTTCAGCCTCCGTCTCTAGGCCAGCAAAAATATCGTTCAGTGCCGCTTCTTGCTCTCTACGCTCACGTTCAATTCGCTCTAAGCGTTCTTTCTCTTGACGAGCTTTCTCCGCGGCTTCTTTCGCTGCTTTTTCTTTGGCTATGCGGTCTTGTTCCGCTTTTTCCGCTGCTTCACGCTCACGACGTGCTTTCTCTTCAGCCACTTTGGCCGCTTTTTCACGTTCGATTCGCTCTTGCTCTGCTTTGGCAATCGCCGCTTCTTTGGCTAATCGTTCTTGTTCCGCTTTTTTGATCGCTTGCTCTTTTGCTTTGCGCTCTTCTTCGAGCTTAGCGACACGTTGCTTCTCTTCACGCGCACGTTGCTCTTCCGCTTTGCGCTCTTTCTCTTTAGCAATACGTTGTTTTTCAGCCTCACGAGCGGCTTTCGCTTCTTTCGCTTGCTGCTCTTTTAGCTTACGGATCCGCTCTTCTTCAGCTTTGCGGTTCTTTTCTAACTGCTCGCTTTCACGACGAAGCTTATCCAAACGGTCTTGCTCTTTTTTCGCCGCTTCTTCACGCTGACTACGAATTTGCTGCGCTTGCTGCCTAACAAGGCTTGGGTCAATCACCACAGCCTGTACCATATTGCCCGTTGGCTCAGGTTTCGACATGGTAAAATCAGTCCCCCAGATCAAGGCGACGATTAAGAGTGCGTGCAAAGCCGCCGATATCGCTATCGGCTTCTTGTAGTCGTTCTGTTTAGATTTAGTTTCTTTCATGGACAACGAAAGCTATTCCTTTATGTCCGTTAGCAATCCAACCTTAGGAATACCAGCACGGCTTAATTCATCCAGTACCAAAACAACGTCAGCATATGGCGTTGCAGCGTCACCACCTACGGCAACAGGCGAATCGGGTTTGAGTGACAGTTCCGCTTTGACACGGACAATAAGATCTTGCAGTGAAATACCACGCATGACTTCTTCATCATTCACGCTCAAGCCCAAGTTACCCTCTCTGTCGATTTCGACAATGATAAAGCTCGCATCACTATCGCCCGCTAATTCGGAAGCGGGCTGTGCTGTTGCTGTTTTTGGCAATTCAACATCAACGCCTTGGGTAACAAAAGGTGACGTCACCATAAAAATAATCAACAGTACTAACATCACATCGATGTACGGCACCACGTTGATTTCGGCAGTCATTTTGCGCTTTTTGGGTTGGTAACCAGCCATCGCAGTTATTCCTTACCCGATTCTCTGCCCGCCATAGCCTGACGGTGTAGGATGCTGTGGAACTCTTCTGAGAAGGTCGCGTAGTTATGTTCTAACTTACCGACTTTGTTACTTAGACGGTTGTACGCCATCACTGCTGGAATAGCAGCAAATAGACCCATTGCCGTTGCAACCAATGCTTCTGCGATACCCGGAGCAACCATAGCGAGCGTGGCTTGCTTCACCTCACCTAGCGCGATAAAGGCATGCATGATACCCCATACCGTACCAAAAAGACCGATATACGGGCTGATTGAGCCTACCGTCGCAAGGAACGGCAGATTAGTCTCAAGTTCATCCACTTCGCGAGAAACCGCAACGCGCATTGCACGTCCTGTTCCTTCCATAATAAAGTCAGGAGAATCTGCATTGGATTTGCGTAGACGAGCAAACTCGGTAAAGCCAGAATAGAAAATCTCTTCTGTACCCCCCAGTTCGTCCTTACGCTTCTTTGCGTTCTGGTACAAGATCGAAAGATCAGTACCAGACCAGAATTTGTCTTCAAACGTTTCTGCTTCTTTAGAAGCCTGAGAAAGCACTTTACTACGCTTGATGATCATCGCCCAAGAGACGATCGACATACCTAACAAAATCAGCATAACCATTTTGACTAACAGGCTGGCCTGTAAGAATAGGTCAAGCATCGAGATATCAGCGGTCACTATTAGTTAACTCCATAACTATTGATTGAGGCATAGCTCTTGGCCTCATTTTCTTATTATCGATACATGCTACCTTAACCATTGCCTTACACAATATTTTACCGTCAGGATTAACGATCTCCTGACAGAAGGTTAAGGATGCTTTTTTAAGGTCAGCAATTTGAGTTGTTACCGTCAGGTGATCATCAAGACGAGCACCTTGTAAAAAATCGATGTCCATGTGTCGGACTACAAAGCCGAGGTTTTGTTCCAATAACAGTTGTTGCGATACACCAATTGTACGAAGTAGCTCGGTACGAGCACGTTCGAAAAACTTTAAATAGTTAGAATGGTAAACCACTCCTCCCGCATCGGTATCTTCATAATAAACCGTCACCGGCCACTCAAACTTTGTGTTGGTATCCTGCACGTTTGTGTCCACAACTTGGTTTTTGCTAAAGGGATACTATAACGCAACTCGTCACTACCTGTGCAAGCGTAATTGAGTGTTTTCAATGCTTGAAACAAAAAAAAGCGCAACCCCTTCAAGGAGTCGCGCTTTTTTTATACAAAATGTATGGAGTTTAACCCCACCTCACTACAAGAGACGAATAACCGTTAAGTAAATCAGTATCGTCAATGAGCAATATGGACTGAACAAAAGCTGCCAGTACCAATTGCGTGGTTTAAATCCTACTCCAAACACCATGCTAGAGCAGATCGCCCAGATCATCAGTGGAGAGATAATCGCATTAAAGCCACCAATTGAGGCGGAATAGAGTTCTGGATCCCACATTACCATAGCAACATGATAGAAACCCAGAACTAGGGATAAGACTCTAAACAGAGTCTTATCGACAGGTGCATGTAACTTAGCGACCTGCGCAGCGAGATTACTCACTGTCTTTGTCCATCATTTCTGAGTGCTCTAACCAAAGAGCGTTGATGATTCCGAATGCACACGCGAGTAGTACACCTAAAATCCATGCAAAATACCACATAGTCAATGCTCCTTAGTAAGCTGAAACGTCGTTGTCTTCGATATGTTTCTTATCTAGACGACCGAACATTTTGTAGTAAGTCCAAGTCGTGTAGCCAAGAATCACAGGAACCATTACCGCCGCAACCACCGTCATCAGACCGAGAGTGAGCTCACTAGCCGTTGAATCCCACATGGTTAAGCTGTGGTTTGGTACCAAACTTGAAGGCATGACAAATGGGAACATTGCAAAACCAGCAGTAAGAATGACACCTGCGTTAGACAAGCTTGAGAATAGGAATGCAAAACCACCACGCTCAAAACGAGATGCTACTACCGCGAGCAATGGCATGAATACACCAAGAACTGGCGCAATCCACATTGCAGGGTAAGTTTCGAAGTTGGTCATCCAAGCACCTGCTTGTAGAGCCACTTCTTTGTTTAGTGGGTTAGAGTCTGCAAACGTATCGATTGTGCTCGTTAACACGTAACCTTCGATGTTTTGCACCCAGAAGCCACCAGCAACAAATAGTGCCACCGCAACAAGGCCTGCGATTTGAGCAACGTTACGTGCGCGCTCATGTAACGCTTCAGTGGTTTTCATCTGTAGCCATGTTGCACCTTGCAGGACAAATAGCATCAGGCTTAACACACCACAGAGCAGAGCGAATGGGTTAAGTAGCGCGAAGAAAGTCCCTTTGTACTGAGACATTAGCAGATCGTTCAGCTCAAATGGTACACCCTGTAGCAGGTTACCAAATGCCACACCAAAGATGATTGGTGGTACGGTACCGCTAAAGCAAAGTGCGTAGTCCCAAGCTTTACGCCATTTTGGTTCTTCGATCTTTGAACGGTAATCAAGAGCAAGTGGACGTAACCAAAGCGCAGCCAGAGTTACATACATTGCTAGGTAGAAACCAGAGAACGACGTTGCGTACACTAATGGCCACGCCGCAAATAGCGCACCACCAGCAGTGATTAGCCAAACTTGGTTGCCATCCCAGTGAGGGGCAATCGTGTTGAGCATAATACGACGCTCAGTGTCGCTTTTACCGATAACAGGTGAAAGCGCAGCAACACCCATATCAAAACCATCGGTCACAGCGAAACCTACCATTAGGACACCAATTAGGATCCACCAGATAAGGCGTAAGATTTCGTAATCAAACATTTAATCATCCCTCACTTAAACTTCGACTGAACGGCCGACTTTGTCTTCAACAGAGCTAGCGTTTTGTTCAAAGTGGTAGCGGCCTGTTTTCAGGCTGCTCGGCCCTTTACGCGCGAACTTAACCATTAGGTAAACTTCAGCGATGAGGAACACCGTGTAGAGCGCCAGAATGGCGAACAGTGACGTCCATAGTTCCGCAACAGTGAGCGCAGAAGAGGCTACGTGGGTCGGTAAGATTTCACCCACTGCCCATGGCTGACGACCGTACTCGGCAACGAACCACCCAGCTTCTACAGCAATCCAAGGTAGTGGGATGCTAAATAGTGCCGCTTTAAGAATCCAAGGCTTTTGTTCGATCTTCTGACGACATGTTTGAATAAACGCCGCGCCGAATACGAACAGCATGATGAAGCCACACGCGACCATGATGCGGAATGACCAGAATAGTGGCCAAACTTTAGGGATAGAATCATCCGCTGCCGCTTGGATTTGTTCTTCTGTCGCATCAACAACTTGGTCGGTGTAACGTTTCAGAAGTAGACCGTAACCAAGGTCACCTTTCACTTCATCAAACGCTGCCATGTTTTCTGGAGTCTTGTCGCCAGCACGCAGTTTCTCTAGCAACTCGTACGCGTACATACCCGTTCGGATACGCTCAACGTGCTGGTCACGTAAATCACGTAGACCAGTCACTTGCTCGTCGAATGAACGAGTCGCAATGATACCCATCACGTAAGGGATCTTAATGGCGTAATCGGTGTGCATTGTCTCTTGATTTGGCAGACCAAACAGAGTGAATGCTGCTGGAGCAGGTTCTGTGTGCCACTCTGCTTCTACCGCAGCAAGTTTCACTTTCTGAACTTCACCAAGCTCGTAACCAGATTCATCACCTAGGACGATAACGGATAGGATCGCAGCCATACCGAAAGAGGCAGCGATAGCAAATGAACGACGAGCGAACGCAATGTCACGACCTTTTAATAGGTAGTATGAGCTGATGCCTAGAATAAACATTGCGCCAGTCGTGTAACCAGAAGCAACCGTATGAACGAACTTAACCTGAGCAACTGGGTTTAGAACAACCTCAGCAAAGCTCACCATCTCCATACGCATGGTTTCGAAGTTAAATTCCGCGCCAACTGGGTTTTGCATCCAGCCGTTTGCCACGAGAATCCAAAGTGCTGAGAAGTTAGACCCAAGGGCTACAAGCCAAGTTACGGCTAAGTGTTGACGTTTTGATAAGCGATCCCAGCCAAAAAAGAACAGACCAACAAATGTCGATTCTAGGAAAAAGGCTACTAGTGCTTCGATCGCCAAAGGTGCACCGAAAATATCACCTACGTAATGTGAATAGTAAGACCAGTTGGTACCAAACTGGAACTCCATGGTTAGGCCGGTAGCCACGCCTAGAGCGAAGTTAATACCGAAAAGCTTACCCCAGAACTTTGTCATGTCCTTGTAGATTTGCTTGTCCGTCATTACGTACAGAGATTCCATGATGGCTAATAGGAAGGCCATACCTAGAGTCAGTGGTACGAAGAGGAAGTGATACATCGCTGTCAGTGCAAATTGCAATCGCGACAGATCAACTACGTCAATCATGTTTACTCCTATGTGTCGGCTGAAGACACTCTTTCCATTAATGCATTGTTATTAATCGTTGAACGAACTTAACCCGTGTTACCAGTTATAGGTAATGTGTTGCAAAAATGTACCGTAACGGTTAGTTAATTGTTAAGCATCAGCTAATATAGCTAGGACTAATATTACTGCTAAAAACAGGTTGTTTCAAAAGATTTATGGACAGAGTTCGCTTTGATTTACATCAACTTTTGCACGGCATTTGTGATTAAAAAAGCATCACCTTGATCTGAATCAAGCATTTTAAAACTCATTTGTTAAGAGAGGGTTGCATACGGCTGTAAATTACTATTTATGCAAAACAAGTGGTTAACAAATCACTCATTTACATTACCTATTTAGTGGTAGGCAATTTAGTTTAATGTGATTTAGATCACTAATAATAAAAAGCCAGCAAGAATTTGCTGGCCGTGAAAACTTATTTTTCAATTCCGAAATGAAGATACGCTCTATCGGTAGCGATTCGCCCTCTTGGTGTCCGTTGCAGATAACCCTGTTGAATAAGATAAGGTTCAAGAACATCTTCAATCGTATCTTTTTCTTCGCCAATCGCGGCCGCCATGTTATCGAGCCCAACGGGACCACCGCCAAATTTTTCCATAATGGCTAAGAGCAGTTTCCTGTCCATGTAGTCGAATCCTTGAGCATCCACGTCAAGCATGTTGAGCGCTTTGTCTGCCACTTCAGCACAAATGTGACCGTTCCCCTTCACTTCCGCGTAGTCACGTACACGTCTAAGCAAGCGGTTAGCAATACGCGGTGTCCCACGTGCGCGACGCGCAACCTCTAGAGCACCTTCAGCTTCCATCGAAAGACCGAGACAATCCGCACTGCGTTGAACAATGTTTTGTAGATCTGGGATCTTGTAATACTCAAGACGCTGCGTAATACCAAAACGATCTCGCAAAGGAGAGGTCAGAGAGCCAGCACGCGTCGTCGCACCGATTAATGTGAACGGTGGTAAATCGATTTTAATTGAGCGAGCCGCTGGGCCTTCACCGATCATGATGTCTAACTGATAGTCTTCCATCGCTGGGTAGAGTACCTCTTCAACCATTGGGCTCAAGCGGTGAATTTCATCGATGAAGAGCACGTCGTTCTCTTCAAGGTTGGTCAATAAGGCGGCTAAATCGCCCGCTTTCTCCAACACAGGGCCGGAAGTTGTACGGATATTTACGTTCATTTCATTCGCGACAATGTTGGCTAAGGTCGTCTTACCTAAACCCGGAGGACCAAATATCAGCAGATGATCCAGTGCTTCATTTCTCAACTGAGCCGCTTTAATAAAGATTTCCATCTGGTTACGGACGTGATCTTGCCCTTTGTAGTCCTCTAACTTCTTAGGGCGTATCGCACGATCGATAACATCTTCTTCTTTGTAGATCGTATTGTCTGGTGCTATTAAGCGATCCGCTTCAATCATGACTGATACCTTTTAAACCATCGACTTCAGGGCTTCACGAATCAATTGCTCGCTACTCATCTCTGGTTTCATTACCTGAGAAACCACTTTTGAGGCTTGGACGGGTTTGTAACCCAACGCGAGCAGTGCACTGATCGCTTCTTCTTCTGCGCTCGACTGAGCAGCTTCTGGCACTGAGTCAATTGGTGCGGCGTCAGTGTAAGGTGTAAAGAGATCACCAGCACTCCAACTTTTGAGACGGTCTTTCATCTCAACCACAAGTCGCTCTGCCGTCTTTTTACCCACCCCTGGTAGCTTAACCAGTGTCGAGATATCTTCTCTTTCGACGCTGGCAACAAACTGGCTCGCCGTCATACCCGATAGTATGCCCAGACCCAGTTTAGGACCAACGCCATTTGCTTTAATCACTTCTCTAAACAACGCACGTTCTTTGACTGTATTAAAACCGTAGAGTAGCTGCGCATCTTCACGTACCACGAAGTGAGTATAGATGATTGCTTCTTCACCAACATTTGGTAGCTCATAGAAACAGCTCATCGGCATCTGAACTTCGTAGCCAATGCCGTTAACTTCAATCAATAATTCAGGTGGTTGTTTTTCAATTAGAATGCCGCGCAGACGTCCAATCACAGTGGATACTCTTAGAAATGAATTTGCGACAGGATAATAAAGAACTGGATAGACATCCAGTTCTTTATCATTATTGACTAGATTTTTGAGACAACTTGATCAAGTTGAGAGGTCAGTGTGCGGACTGCATCGACCTGTATGTTGAGCTCGGCACCATTGGTAGGTCTATCGATAACGACCTCGACGGGCACTGCTTGCCTTTCCTGCCATTGCAATCAGGGTTTTATTGGTATTGGCATGACAAATTGCCACGCCCAGTGCATCGGCAGCATCAGCTTGCGGACGACCAGGTAACTTCAGCATCTGTTGTACCATGTGCTGAACCTGCTCTTTGTCTGCCCCGCCCGTTCCTGTCACCGCTTGTTTGATCAATCTTGCCGCGTATTCATAAACGGGCAGTTCAGCATTAACTGCAGCCACAATAGCGCTACCACGAGCTTGACCAAGCTTTAATGCTGAATCCGCGTTTCGTGCCATAAAGACTTGTTCAATGGCAAAAACGTCCGGTTGAAACTGAGTGATGATTTCTGAAACTCCGGCGTAAATCTGCTTCAATCGCCCAGAGAGCTCTTTTTCTGAGGTGCGTATACATCCACTACCAAGGTACTGGAGATGACGACCATTTTGACGTATGACCCCGTATCCCGTGATTCGAGAGCCAGGGTCAATACCAAGTATTACTGACATTGATACCTAATCGATATGTTTTTTGTTCAGTGACACATGTTAAAGCACTCTTTGTGCTATATCGAGGTAATTATCGCTCGGCTTGATAAGCCAGACTCAAGACTCACTTCAATAACAGGGGTTGGCTCTGCCACCAGCTTCTCTCCGCTCCAGTAGTCGTACCAATAGACAGGTTGATCCGCAGTTAAAGTGATGTCACGTGCCGCTTGCTGATAATTAACAAATAAAACAATCGATAAAAACCTAACAAAAGCTAAAAATAGCTCACCTTTTCGCCATTAATGGCAATAAATTTAGATAAAGATCACAATAATTGTAAGTTTTTATCTAAACATTTAAAAAACCAATGGGTTGGTAAAGTTCAAAATTAATTAATTCATTTTCTCAGCCAATGAGACAATCAAGAAAAACTCTTTCGTTTGACACGCGTCGACTAAACTCAAAGTACAGTCAATAAAGAGTAACCCTTTTGTTTACAAGCCGTCTTAAGATCACCGTTTGCATCACATTGAGTCTATGGGCAAGCTCCACTGCGGCAGAGACCTTGCATGCAGCCCAAACAGCTTGGCCTCCATTTATTATGGATTCTCCCATTGGCAAAGGCATCGCCCATGACATGGTCGTTAATGCGCTCACCTCTTCAGGTTACACAGTCCAATTTACCCAGAAACCTTGGGCAAGAATTCTTAAAGAGACCATCAAAGGCAAAAACGACGTCATTATCGCAATATGGAAAACGGAAGAGCGAGAAAAGACCTTTCTGTTTACGCAACCTTACATGTATAACCAAATGGCCGTTGTTTCGTTACGAAAGAGCGACTTCAAGTTCAAGTCCTTAGAGAGCTTTAAAGATAAGCGCGTTGCTCTGATTAACGGCTACGCCTATGCGGGAAGCCTACTTGAGTATGACCAAATGAAGCCAGTTATATCGATCGACCTTCCGAACAGCATTCGCCTTGTCCTGACAGAAAGAGCCGATGCTTTGGTTACCGATGAAGTGGTAGGAGAATGGACGATTAAAGAAATGGGGATTGATAGAGGGCAACTCGCTTTTAGCGACGTCTACCTCGACTCGACACCCTTGTACGCTGCGGTGCGCAAGAGCCACCCACAAGCAGAACAAATTGTCGAGGTACTGAACAAATACTTCGACCAACAAGCCGCACAAGAATTGCAGAGCCTAAAAACGCGCTACGGACTGAACAATAAGCGCTAAATGTTAAAAAACGAGCAAAAAAATACCAGCCTTTTGGCTGGTATTTTTTATCTCTTCGACGCGATTAAGCCACTTCGATTGGACCACCGAATGAGGTGACTGGCGGTACTTTGCCTGTGAACTTCTCAAAGTCTACGATACATGTGTTCGCAGATGTTGCCTGAGCAAGCTCAGATGAGCCGATGTCCATGGTCAATGTGTTTGGATCGCCGTAAGTACAGATTGCGCCCTCTTTCTCGTTCAGAGGACCATACCAAGCACCTTCTTCGATACGAACAACACCACGAGGGTAGCTATCTGTAACAACCGCACCCGCTAAAAGTTGGCCACGGTCGTTGAATACACGAACTAAATCGCCATCTTTAATGCCTTTTGCTTTCGCATCGGCAGGATTGATGTAGATAGGTTCACGGCCTTGAACCGCGTAAGTCGCACGGAACTCTTCCGATTCACACATCTGAGAGTGAAGACGCTTATCTGGGTGACACGATTGCAGCCAGTACGGGTGTTTGTCTGAACCTGGACCGCCGTGAGAACGCTCTGTCTTCTCGAACCACATTGGGTGCTCTTGACAGTGTTCATAACCGTAACGACCGATCTTACGAGAAGTAATCTCTAGGAAACCTGAAGGAGTACCTAGAGGGTTGAGCTCCGGATCTTTACGGAAATCTGCGTGACGAACCCAAGGCTGACCTTCACCAAAGTCTAGTACGCTCTTCTCCCAGAACTCTGCAAATTCTGGCATTTCGAACTTACCTTTATTGGCATCACGACAATCGTTGTAAAGGCTCTCAATCCACTCCATTTCGCTCATGCCACGAGTGTACTCCTCACGGCGACCAAAACGTTGAGTCAGCTCACTCATGATTTGGAAGTCAGGCTTAGATTGGAACAGAGGATCCACTAAGCGGTGCATCGCAATCAGACCTTTGCTTGAGTATGAACCGTACACGTCGATGTCGTTACGTTCCCACTGCGTACAAGCAGGTAGCACGATATCTGAGAAACGACACGTTGCTGTCCAAGCAAACTCAATCGTTACCACAGTTTGAAGCTTTTTGAATGCTTTCTTCATGCGGTTGCGATCTTGGTGGTGGTGCCAAGGGTTGTTACCCGAAATCACCATCATCTTGAAGTCTGGTAGCTTAACTTTACCGCCGTTGTAATTGATCTCTTTACCTGGTTCTAGTAGACAGTCGATCCAACGCGCAACCGGAATAGTACGGCTGTAACCATTGAAGTCGTTGTTGTCCCATTTCGGTTTCATACCTTGGTCAAGGTTACGTGGGAAACCACCAGGGCCAGCAAAACCAGTCGAAGGTACACCGATACTTGAGTAGTGGTGACCGTAAGAGATACCGCCGCCAGGTAGACCGATTTGACCGACCATAGCGGCAACAACAGCCGCTGCCCAGTATGGCTGCTCACCGTGTTGTTGACGTTGAATACACCAACCCATAAGGATCTGAGTACGACCATTAACCAGCATACGAGCAAATTCGCGAATCTTGTCTGCTTTAACGCCACAGATTTCCGCTGCCCATTCAGGCGTCTTAACAACTTTATCTTTTGTCTCACCCTGAACGTACTGAATAAACTCGTTGAAACCTAGACAGTAAGTCTCAATGAACTTCTTGTCATAAAGGTTTTCGTTGTAAAGCACGTGCGCTACAGCCAGCATGAATGCAACGTCTGTCATCGGGTTGATGTACAGGTGGTCGTTTTCTAGGTAACGTTGAGTCTTGTTCTTAACTGGGTCAACAGACAGAACGTTGATCTCACCTTTAGCGACTTTTTCTTTCAATTGAGCGAGGTACTTGTATGACTCGTGAGTCTCACAGTTCCAACCTACTTGGAGGTTTTTCACTGGGTCATTTGCCCACAAGATGATGTTGTCAGAGTTATCTAAAATCTCTGACCAAGATGTACCTTGCGCGTATACCTCGGTAGAACCTAGAACGTATGGCAGAATGGTTTGACCTGCACCTGTAGAGTAGTCACCCACTTTAGTGATGAAGTTACCATGCATGCCAACCGCACGTTGCATGTGTGCTGTACAGTTGTTGAACGAACCAGTTTGGTTCCAACCAGTTTGACCCGCGTGTAAAGCCCATGGACCGTAGTCTTTCTGTACGCGCTCTAGCTCACGGTAGAACAAGTCTAACGCTTCGTCCCAAGTCACTCGGATAAAACGGTTGTTACCGCGTGTCTCCGCACTGTATTTGTGCTTCTTCAACCAATCTAGACGTACCATTGGGTAACGCACACGTGATGGGCTGTAGATAATGCCTTTGATACCGTTAAGCATCTCTGTTGGGTTCTTATCTAACTCTAGCGGCTTGATCTCTTGAACTTTACCCGCGTAGATGTGGGCGCGGAACGCGCCCCAGTGTGAACCTGTTACTTTCCAAGTACCTACGGTCTCAGCTGCGTTTGCAGAAGCAGACGCTAATAAGCTCGGACCGATTACTGACGCCGCACTTGTCGTTGCAACGCCTTTAAGAAAACTTCTTCGTGTAATAGCCATTTAAATTACTCCATCCGACGCTTATTAGTGGTGACCTTCAGCATAATCTGAAGAGTGCTTCTGTAGATATTTCAGGATAAGTGCTTCGCTATCTGTATCCAAGTTAACGAACGCAAGCATACCGTCGAACATACCAGGCCATGTGTTGGCATCAAAGTGCGCTTCAGCTGGCTGTGTATGACAGACTGAACAGTTTGTCTTGTACGCTTCCTTCGATTTTTCCCACACTGGAGTGATATCGTTCAGCATAGATTCTTTCTTGATCCATACTTTCGCAGCCACTTTCTCCCAAGGAAGACCCGTTAGCTCGTCTACTCGCTTCTCACCTGTTGTCACCACGTTGCTGTCAGTTGATGCTTCTTTAAGAAGTGAAGCCACCGCAATGTTTTTGCCGAAATCTTCTTGAATCACGCGACCAAAGCCTTTCGCTTTGCGCCAGCCATCGATTTCGATTTCAGCAAAGTCACCTTTGTCTGCAATCACTTTTACCGTAGATGCAGGGTTTAGTAGACCCGCTTCTTGAGTACCTTCAGCATCGAAGTACACTGGCAAGTGACGAACACTCACTAATGACTGACCAACACCATAGTTGGTATTTGATGCCAATGCTTCTAAATCGCCAACGATACCGCCGATGCTGTCCATGCCAGCTGGAAGTTTGTGTGCAATACCTTTATGACAGTCAACACAGCTTTGATCTTTCTCAGCCGCTTGCTTCATTTGGATGCGAGCAGTAGGAGACATTTGCTCGAAATCCATCGATTCGTAGTTGTGACAGTTTTTACACTCTAGAGATTTGTTTGCAGAGAAACGATCCCATTCGTGTTTAGCAAGTTCGATACGACGCTCTTCAAACGCACCTGGTTCATCGTAATTACCAAATACTTGAGCGAATACTTCTTTAGATGCCTGCATTTTACGTGCAATTTTGTCAGTCCAGTTATGTGGTACGTGACAGTCAGGACATGTCGCACGAACACCAGAGTTGTTTTTCCAGTGAACGGTTTCTTGTAGCTCAACGTATACGTTGTCACGCATTGTGTGACAACTGATACAGAACTCTTCTGTGTTGGTCGCTTCCAGTGCTGTGTTAAAGCCACCCCAGAAAATAACACCAGCAATAAAGCCGCCCATAGTCAGCACACCAAGGCTGATATGAACTGCAGGGCGCGTCATTGTACGCCACAGCTTGATGATAAATGATTTCATAGTTTGCTCTCTTAAAATCTGTTCAAAAATGTGGAAATGAGCACACGGCTTACATGCCGTGTGCACCTGGAGGTCCGAAGAAGAACACTTGCATTGCCCATACAAGGAATCCGTAACCACCAACAAATGCCACACTTAAAACAGGGAAGAGAACGACCGCAATGAAGAGGAATGACTTCCACTCCAAAGAGCGTTTTTCACCACTCTCGATTTTATTAACATCACTCATACATTTGCCTATTTTGTATCTAGTGTTATTTGGATAGCTCTTATGATTGAGCTAAATTTCTTCTATCTCTAAGCAGAAATGTTAGACCATACTATAAGTAGGGTTCAATCAATTCCGGACGTTCTGCCCTTGTTATCCAACACTTTTTTGAGCTCATCCAGAGTTGTGTTTAATTGCATTCTGATGTGTCAATATACGCCTAAATATGAAGAATTATTAACAGTAAACAAACTGTTAAATCATCCTATTATGCGCATCATTTAGATAACATTTATTAACATATACCACTTTAGAGGCACACATCTATCGTGCCAATTTTAGCCCATTTGTAACGGTGATGTAGCTAAAATGAGTGCTTTTTCTTATGTTTACCGAATTCAAGACAAGGTGAGGTTGTTCTGTAGTCTGATAAACTAGCGACGGACTAATTGAGGGAAAATTATGGACAGTGTTATAGACATAGATTGGCTGGTTTTGGCGATATTCTTCAGCTTGCTAGCTGTCCCACTACTTTGCGATCGCTACTACCAGCTTGATCTAGGAAAGGATATTTTCATCAGTGTGGCACGTATGACATTGCAGCTTATACTGGTCGGCATCTATCTAGAATACTTATTTACTATCAATAGCTTAATTGTAAATTTACTTTGGCTGATACTCATGTTGCTCATTGGTTCCAGTGCCATCATTAGCAAAGCCAAATTACCCGCCTCTAGGCTCATGCTGCCCATCACGACAGGTTTGGTTACCCTACCGGGAATGATGACTGGGCAAATTTTAGGCGGCGCAAGTCCTATTATCGCCATTAAATATCAGTTAATGATCATGGTTGCGATCTTTGTGATGATGACGATTTCTATCGTCTCTGCGCTCAAGCTGACGGTGAGAAACTGTATTAGCAAGGAAGGACGTATACTGGTTCACATCCCATCTACTAAATGATCTCGTAAGTTGTCTCAATGGGATTTTAGATCTTATCCACAGATTCTGTGGATAACCGTGGTGATACATCCATTACAACTGGTCTATCCAGAGCTTACAGAGAGGTCAATAAAAAAATTTCTTTGCATTCATGCGCATAAAATTTAATTCACGCAACGTAATAATCTTGTCATCTGACCCACTTAGGTTGTCACTCAGGACTTACTAGAGGGATAAAGTAATGTATTTCAATGGCAGTGACGCTACCAATACTGATAGCGAGAATAGTGATTTTCGTGACTGGCTAAAAGATGAGCCAAGAGAGATTCAGGCGTTAGATGAATGGCTGGGTATCGAATATCGATAAGCGGTTTTGCTACTAAAAAAGGCTCACAAATGTGAGCCTTATATCAAGAGATATGCGGTTAGTCTCTTAGATAGATCAACCAGTACCACATTCCGACAAACACTCCGCCGCCAATAATGTTACCTAGTGTCACTGGAATTAGGTTGTTAGTAATAAAATCGATCATGTTGAGGTCGGCATAATCAGCAATATTCGCCCCCGTCATCTGCCAAAACTCAGCTGGCGCAAAATACTTGATGCCGATAGCCATTGGCACTTGGAACATGTTCGCAATACAGTGTTCAAATCCGGCAGATACGAACATCGCGACAGGTAAAATCATCACTGCAATCTTGTCGGTAAGTGTACGTCCACTAAAGGTCATCCATACAGCGACACAGACTAGTACGTTACACATTACCCCCAAAGCAACAGCGGATAAAAACGTGTGATGTAGCTTATGCTGGGAAATCGCCATTGCGTTAAGACCAACCTGCCCATGGTCAAACATGTACTGTTTGGTCATCAACATACAAACAACAAGCAACAAGGCACCAATAAGATTTCCACCGTAGACAACCAGCCAGTTCTTAAACAGCATTTTCCACGTAATCTTGCCACTGGCACGCGCCACTAAGGTCAAAACAGAACTGGTAAACAGCTCTCCACCCGTCACCACCACAAGGATCAGACCTAAGCTGAAGGCAAGGCCACCCAGCAGGCGTGTGATGCCCCAAGGCAGGTCACCTGCACCTGTCGTTACTATGGTATAGAACACAAATGCGATACCAATATGGATACCTGCGGAGATCGCCAATAGGAATGATTTAACAGGGTCTTTGGTTGCTTTGCCTACGCCAATTTCTGCCGCACGCTCAGCCATTTGAGGAGGTAATAATGAATCAAACTGATTGAGATTTATCATCGGGAAACATTTTGCAACATATGGGTTAGTGGGCGCGGATAATTACGTGAATTGTGATCAAATTCAAGCGTTAAATCATTCAAGTAGACAAAATCTTTTTCACCTCATGAAAACTAAGGCTAATACAAAGATAAATTTAGATAAATGCTCATTAAATCAATTGAAAATAGCATTCAAAATCAATAGCTTAAACATCAATTACTACTAAAGTAGAGAGCTGATTATTGTTTTAGTTTGAATATCCATAATAACAAACTTTATTATGCTTGTTGGCTATTAGACATTAGTATACTGACCCATTTCGCCATAACTTAAATCCCTAACATTAGGAAGATTACCCCTAATAATGACAAGCCAATATTCCGCTTAGCAGATAATTCTTTGATTCTGATCTAGTCTCTCTTCGATTGCACAGCAGATAACCAATTTCGTTCTATCCTGTTGTTAAAGTAAGGCTTGGATAACATTTCTCAACTCATTGAGTTGCCGATTCACATCATCCTGATTACCTTGAATCCAGTACGTTCGATAAGGAATTAATTATGAAATTTACGCCTGACCATATGGCTGAACTTAATCTCTTGCTTCAGTTTGATATCAGTAGTGCTGCAACCGGTATTAAAGTTCACCATGACGCTTCTGAAGAGATGCAGGCGGCTGTACAGCGCCTATATGAGAAAGGGTTGTGCACACTTCCTGATGGTGGCTACTTAACTGACGAAGGTATTGAAATGGCTGAACACGCAGACAAAGCTCTGCGCGTACTTTCTAGTTAGTTTCTTGCATCCTTTGCTCTGAGGCAGGCAATGTGACCCCAAGTAGTTGGGTCTGGTTATGTTGTTCTATGATTGCCTCAACATCGATCTTCTCTAGACCTTGATTGAAGATAGCACGCCAGTTGTTCCCTTCTGGCGTGTTTTTGAATGCAAGATAGAGTAACTTACTCTCCAACATCCTACTGTTCATCCTAATCATCTTCGACAACATCTTCTCACGCGGGTCAATACGGATTAAATAATAGGACGCTCTCCGCATTGCGCTAAACTCTTGCTGTTAACCATCTATAAGGTTGCACTCGGTCATAACACCTGTTAAATCCAGTCGCGTAGAAAAAGAAGAACACGAGAAATCCTGCTTCCAACATTATCGCTTCTAGAACTCCTATGGCTAAAAACCACGCAATGCTCGGCACCGTAATAAAAATCAGCCCTCCTTCAAAACCGCATGTATGTAGCAAGCGCACTCGTAACGTTCGTTGAAGTGCAGTCTGCGGTGAGTTAGAAACATCCACTTGCAATGCAAACATCTGCTAATGTCGATCAACTGTTGCTTCACCGCCAATTGTTGTTACGCTCTAGAAATAACAAAGTCAGTGGATTTCAGCAGGCATACAGCCCCGATATTTGGTACGCAGATAGCTACCACGTATTATTAGGCTTAATCGCTCAAGGCTTTGGCTGGGGATTTTTACCCACTCATATCGCCGCCAATGCTTGTGAAGAAAATCAGATTAAGCGAATTCCGATCGAGTTTGAGCGGCTGCAATGGCAAGCCAATGTCGATGTGGTTCAGCACCAAGGGTTCGCAAATAAACCAGTACACAAGCTTCTTCGTACAGAGCTTCGTACGCTCCTATCAGGGACGAAATAATGAAAAAGATAACTATCGTAGGTGGAGGATGGTTAGGTAAGCCGCTTGGCCAGTACTTGACCTCTATTGGACACAGTGTCTATGTCAGTAAAACGACACCAGAAGGCGTTAAGGAACTTGAACAACTCGGTATCAATAGTTTCGTCGCGAACCTAGCGAATGGCAGTAACGATCTCGACCAACAGCTTAGCTCAACTCCAACTGACATCGTGATTGGCTGTTTTCCTCCGGGGTTTCGCAAACAGAGTGGTCAAGACTACGTTGGGAACTGGCAAACGCTGATTGCATCTGCGCAAAACAATGGGGTTCAACGGGTTGTTATGGTTAGTTCCACCACTGTATACCCTAACCTAGCTCAAGAGATGATCGAGGCGGATGCGACTCTCGATAAAAGTATCGATAATCCTGAGTTTAGTGACAATGCCAAGATCATGTTGCAGGCTGAGCAGCACCTAATTGATTCTAGACTCAGCTACGCAATTGTTCGTTGCAGTGGATTGGTTGGCCCCAACCGACATCCCTCTCGATTTGCGGCGATGTTAAAACAAGTTAGCGACCAAGCTCCTGCTAACATGCTTCATTTGCACGATGCTGTAGGTGTCGTAAGTTTTATGGCCTTGAACAGCATAGATACCACCGTCAACGCCACCACCCCGAACACGGTGAATAAGGCAGAATACTATCAGGCGGCGTTAGACAGTGTCGCAAGCGATAACAAGTTACCCACTCTCGTGCATGTCCCAGACAAACGCATCATCGCTGATAAACTTGTTTCGTTAGGTTATCGCTTTCATTTTCAACACACCTTAGATGCACTCTAGAAAGGTCAACCTCTTATGAGTCAATTAAAACTCTACCAGCAGATTGAACATTTATGGCAGTACATGCAGCTTTCAGACACCTTACAGCGGTCTGATTGCATCTTTGTGCTTGGAAGTAACGATATCCGCGTTGCGGAGTATGCGGCTCATCTCTACCTTGCAGGATGGGCGTCTAAAATCATCTTTTCGGGGGGCACTGGCCGATTGACTGAAGGTGTTTTTACTTCAAGTGAAGCCCAGACTTTTGCCGATTACGCGAAAGATCTTGGTGTACCAGCGGCTGACATTATTGTTGAAGATAAAGCGACCAACACCGGTGAAAATGTTCGTTTCACCTACCAGTTATTGCAAAATCTAGGGCTAAATTTTAAGTCGTTTATCTTGGTTCAAAAACCGTACATGGAGCGACGTACCTACGCGACTTTCGTTAAGCAATGGCCTGCTTCTTGTCAGCACATTTGTGTCACGTCATCCAAAACCACTTTCTGTGATTACTTCAACGAGGACATTGACCTGACAACGACAGTGACAGCAATGCTGGGAGATTTCGAGCGAATTAAAGACTACCCCAAGCTCGGTTTCCAAATTGAACAATCCATTCCAACGAGTGTAGAAAGTGCTTATCAGGCGGTGAAATCTGTTTTTGGTTAACGACCAGCTTTAAGCCGATAAACAAAAAGCCAGAGCAATGCTCTGGCTTTGTTAACATTTCCGCGTCTTAAGGATGAATGGCCGCTTCTTTCTCACTGTGATACTCGAACTTTAGCTCATCATCATTGAGATCAACTTTCACTGTACCACCATCCACTAAAGAACCAAATAGCAGTTCATTCGCGAGTGGTTTCTTCAGTTGCTCTTGGATAACACGCCCCATAGGACGAGCACCCATGGCTTTGTCATAACCTTTAACTGCCAGCCAATGGCGAGCATCATCCGAAACTTCGAGCGATACACCACGAGCATCAAGCTGCGCTTGTAGCTCAACAATGAATTTGTCGACAACCTGATGGATCACATGTTCATCTAAGCTGTTAAACCAAATGATGTTATCCAAACGGTTACGGAATTCTGGCGTAAAGACCTTCTTGATCTCCGACATCGCATCATGACTATGATCTTGTTGGATCAAACCGATAGATTTCTTAACGGTCTCCTGAACACCGGCATTGGTGGTCATCACCAAAATAACGTTACGGAAGTCAGCTTTACGGCCATTGTTGTCCGTCAAGGTACCATTATCCATAACTTGCAGTAGCAGGTTAAAGATGTCTGGATGCGCTTTCTCGATTTCGTCGAGCAGAACGACTGAGTGAGGATGTTTGATGACGGCGTCCGTCAGCAAACCACCCTGATCATATCCGACGTAACCCGGAGGCGCACCAATCAAACGGCTCACCGAATGACGTTCACCGTATTCAGACATATCAAAGCGAAGTAGCTCGATACCAAGTAATTTCGATAATTGAACCGTGACTTCAGTCTTACCTACCCCCGTCGGGCCTGCAAACAAGAATGAACCCACTGGTTTATGGTCTGCACCAAGACCCGCGCGAGTCAACTTGATCGCTTCGCTAAGTACATCGATGGCATCATCTTGACCAAACACCAGCATCTTCATCTTCTCATCGAGCTTTTGCAGTATCTCTTTATCTGAAGATGAGACAGATTTTTCAGGTATACGTGCCATTTTAGCAACCATAGCTTCAATGTCCGCAACACCTACGGTTTTCTTGCGACGACTCGCTGGAGCCAAACGACTGCGAGCACCTGCTTCATCAATAACGTCAATCGCTTTATCTGGCAAATGACGCTCATTAATGTATTTAGCCGATAGCTCAACCGCCGCACGAAGCGCTTTATTGGTGTAACGCACTTCATGGTGTGCTTCATACTTAGGTTTCAAGCCCATAAGTATCTTAGTGGTGTCATCAAGAGACGGTTCAACCACATCGATTTTTTGGAAGCGACGCGATAGCGCACGCTCTTTTTCAAAGATGTTGCTGTACTCTTGATAAGTTGTCGAACCGATACAACGCAGTTTGCCGCTGCTTAGTAATGGCTTGATTAGGTTTGCCGCGTCGACTTGACCACCAGAGGCGGCACCTGCACCGATAATTGTGTGAATCTCATCGATAAACAGGATGGCATCGTCTTCTTTTTCTAGCTGTTTAAGAATCGCTTTAAAACGTTTCTCAAAGTCACCACGGTATTTAGTACCCGCAAGTAGCGAGCCAATATCCAACGAGTAAATCACACTGTTAGCGATAATCTCAGGCACTTGGCCTTCCACAATTCGCCATGCAAGACCTTCAGCGATCGCCGTTTTACCAACCCCTGCCTCACCGACCAGTAATGGGTTGTTTTTACGACGACGGCACAATACCTGAATCGTTCGTTCTAGTTCTTTCTCGCGACCAATCAGTGGGTCTATCTGCCCTTGTTTTGCAATATGGTTAAGATTCGTTGCAAAGCTCTCTAGGCGCTCCTCTGAACCAGTATCCTCGACGTTGTCGCTGAAAGAGTCAGAGGAATGAGAGTCATCACTCGAACTCGACGCTTTGGTAATACCGTGAGAAATAAAGTTAACAATATCTAGGCGGCTAATGTCGTTTTTCTTGAGTAGATAAGCCGCATGAGACTCTTGTTCACTAAAAATCGCCACAAGGACGTTTGCCCCTGTTACTTCACTGCGGCCAGAAGATTGAACATGGAATACTGCGCGTTGCAAAACGCGTTGAAAACTCAAAGTGGGTTGCGTTTCGCGAGTTTCGTCGTTTTCTGGAATGAGAGGGGTAGTTTGATCAATGAAAACATCCAGTTCACTACGAAGCGAATCTACATCTGCCTGACATGCCTGCAAAGCCTCTCTCGCTGCATCGTTTTCCAACAATGCTAACAGGAGGTGCTCGACAGTCATAAACTCATGTCGTTTGTCTCTAGCGCGAGCAAATGCGCCGTTTAGACTCGACTCTAATTCTTTATTCAGCATAAGTACCTCCTATAAGAACAACTTAGGTTGCTCGAACAAGCGCTAGGCTTGTTCCATTGTACAAAGCAAAGGGTGCTCGTTTTCCTTAGAATACATTGTAACTTGCGCTACTTTGGTCTCAGCAACTTCTGCAGTATACGTGCCACAAATTGCTTTTCCCTCATAATGCACCTGGAGCATCACCTGCGTTGCTTTGTCGATATCCATAGAGAAAAAGCGCTCTAGGATCTCAATCACAAAGTCCATTGGTGTGTAGTCATCGTTGTTTAGGACAACGTTATACATGGACGGTGGCTTAACTTTTGTTTTCTCTAACTCCAGCAGATCTGAATCTGGAGTAACCCATTCAAAATGTTTGCTCATGACTATTAGACGTTGATGTTTGACTCTTTTAATTTTACCACTTCACAGAGCAGAAGTTTTGAATTTAGTTCTTACTATTCCGAACAAAACGCTGCAATTAAATTTTGTTCTTACTTAGAGACTAATGCAGCAATTGCGTCGCTGCAAATAAAAGATTTTTATCGGCGTAAGAGATGTATCTAATTGATTAAAAAGAAACCAAAAACAATAACAGCCACTTATAGATTATCGATATTTATCAAGCCAAATCGTTGCAAAAATGTAAATCTCAAAAGTGATTTGTTTGTAAATATGTAGACTGTAATACCTTTTTCCTATTGACTGTGCTCAATCATTGGCTACATTGGTCAAATAGTGACTGAAAATTTGGCAGCGGCTGAATGGAAATTCACTTTCTGTTTACAAGGAATCAATGTAAACATTCAAACAACATCAGTAACAAAATGCATGAGGGATGTATAGCATGGCTACAGGTACAGTAAAATGGTTTAACAACGCCAAAGGATTTGGTTTTATCTGTCCAGAGGGAGAGGATGGAGATGTGTTTGCACATTATTCAACCATTAAAATGGATGGTTATCGTACTCTGAAAGCTGGCCAACAAGTGAATTTTGAAGTGGAAGAAGGACCTAAAGGCTATCACGCAAGCTACGTAGTTCCGGTTGAAGCTCAACCAGCAAAATAAAATCGCTGCCAACTTAATCGTTTTAAACATAAAAAAACCCGCTTTTCAGCTAACTCCTATCACTTAACGTGTTTGGAACGAACTGGATAGCGAGTCTTATTCATACGAACGGTCCTTGATTTGGGCCGTTTTTTTCGCTCTGGCAGAATGTAGCGCTTCACTCGCTCTCGCATCGCCCTTAACTTTTTGGGGATCGAACCTGGCGATGCTATCGCACACCACATAAGCTCATCTTGAATATCTCGAAGTGCCATCATAAAACTTATCCTCAGAGGCGATACCTTCGCTTCTTTGGCAATACGGCTTATCTCTACGCGAACCAGATTATAAGCGATTAATATCCCCCAGACTTCTTGCTCTACCCCTTCTACTGACTGACTTCGAAGAAGAAGTTCATCTTCTAACATATCGTGTTTTATCTCTCCATAACTGTTCTCAATTTCCCAACGCTCAAAATAGACATCCAACAGGGATTGAAGGTCATATTGACTATCGGTTAGAGAAGTTAATACGCCTTTGATATGGTTAGGTTGTTCTGTCTCAGGGTACAGGGCCAACCTCGCTTGCCATTTTTCTGGGAGACTGGGATCTTGCTTACGTGCATGCTGTGAGACATCCATTTCGACAATCAAATCACGTCCTTCCTTGTCTAGCTTCCTAATGACCTCATACTGTGTATTGGATTTTATTGGAGTCATCCAGTGACTAGAGCCGTGTTGACGCTGCCAGTTAATCATTAGCTCGGCACTTAAATAGCATCTGTCAAAGAGCGTGAGGGAGTTAGGTGTCGTTGATGATATTAACTGTTTAGCGTAGCTCACTTCCCCTGTTGAGCTAGGACCAAAAGCGACATCATGGAGTAAACGACTACGAAGAGAGCATAGCGCGCATAGACGAACTACAGGGTATTCAGTGTGACGATTTTTACTGTGCTTAACGTACTGATAGTGATTAGCAAGTGCCTCGGTATCATGAGTTCTAAATTGCGTCCCATCGACTGAAAACAGTCTTAAACCAAACCATTTATCCTCGCTATCTTCTGACTTGGTCCAGTGCTGAGCCGTCATTGTGAATAGCGCTTTTAGTGGCTTCGCTGTGAGACGTTTTCTGGCTTGAGGAATAGCACTTGGGGCTATGGATTCACCTAAAGAGTTAGATAATTTCAGGTCCAACTTATCTAGAACATCAGTAATGGGTCTGTCACGATACAAACCAATACCGACTAGTAGCCAAACGACCAACTCAGCAGGTAGCTTTCGTCTTCTCATACTGGCTTTATTGGTTTCATCTAGTGCTTGATTTATCCATTCCAATGGAAGCTCTTTTTGAAAAAGCGTAAGTGAATCAGGAGAAGCGAAGTCATCAACATCAATAAGCCAGTGAGCCAACATAAAAAATACCCTCAAACATGAAATGTTTGAGGGTATTTTCAACCAACCACAGGATCGTTCAACTGATCATTTACTTAACTGATCGGAGTTAGCTTCAATGAGCGGCTTTGTGGGGGACTAAAAGAGCTCTAAAGAGGTTTCATCTAAGAACATGTTTGGCGTAAT
>NZ_JATABI010000018.1:0-57857 GCF_036533795.1 Vibrio sp. M250220
CTTGCTGAAATTCGTGCGCCATCAAATGGATAAGTTCAACGGTCTTATACCCCACAGCATGCCCTATTGAGTTGTTTATGAGTGACTCAAAGGTTACCTAGCTTGTGCTTTTATATCTATAGTTTGGATATAAAATCAATTGAATAGATGTCACATGTGTCGCAATTAAACTTCCTTTGTATCAATACTTTATAAAAAATGATACATACACTGTTCGGTTAATCTGTTCTACGTTTTTCATCATAAAAATCATATCGACTTGTAGGGGCTTTTACGCTTCATTGGTAGTTGAGTCGGAAATTACCTTTATGATAACGCTTGCCTTTCTTTGCTCATATTGCACAATACCCGCCCTTAACCACTAAATTTGTCAACGCTAGTCCTGAAGTCATGCTGCTGATTATCGATAATTACGACTCTTTTACTTACAACCTTTACCAGTACTTCTGTGAACTGGGTGCAGAGGTTAAAGTTGTGCGCAATGATGAAATCACCCTTGATGAAATTGAAGCCTTAGCCCCGACTCATTTGGTTATATCTCCAGGGCCTTGTACTCCCAATGAGGCGGGTATCTCTTTAGATGCGATCAAACACTTTTCAACCAAACTACCGATTCTAGGTGTTTGCTTGGGACATCAGGCGATTGCGCAAGTGTTTGGTGGTGAAGTTGTGCGAGCGCGTCAGGTGATGCATGGTAAAACCTCGCCAATTCGCCATAATGATCGCAGTGTCTTTGCTGGCTTGAATAATCCGCTGACGGTCACTCGATACCATTCATTGGTGGTGAAAAACGGAACGTTACCTGACTGTTTTGAGCTGACCGCTTGGACCGAGTTCGAAGACGGTTCAATGGATGAGATCATGGGTTACCAGCACAAGTCTTTACCGATTGATGCAGTTCAGTTTCACCCTGAGTCGATTAAAACGGAGCAGGGACACCAGATCTTGGCTAACTTTCTCGCTCGAAAACCGATTTAAACGCTCTATTTCTCTTTATCTTATCCAGACAAAGCCGGACTTAGATCACTTTTCTTAACATTTCTTTCATATTTCCCATCGCGAATATTATGTGAAAAAGTATGCGTGATCTTTACCTCGCCTACGTTAGACCCCTTATCCGAACTATGATTAACCATAGCTTATCGCACCTATAAGAATATATTGCTTCATAAAAGTCGCAGCGTGATGCATAAATACTCAGAGGTGATGAGTGTTGGGCTCCGTATCGGGTGCTAAAAAGAATAAATCACTATTGAAATGGTTAATTAAATGTAAATACAATGCCGTGATTGCTTAATGGCAAAACAATATCTTATTTCATTGATTGGAAGTAAGGACACCATATTCGCTATGCATGCGGTATCTAGAGGGAATGTGCAATGACTGAACAAAATAAAGTAGAACGCGGTTTGTTTGATGAGGTAATGGTACCTTGTTATAACCCAATGGAAATGATTCCAGTCAAAGGCGAGGGTGCTCGAGTTTGGGATCAGCAAGGCACAGAATATATCGACTTTGCGGGTGGTATTGCCGTGAGCTGCTTAGGTCATTGTCACCCAGCGATGGTCAATGCACTGACTGATCAAGCTCAGAAGATTTGGCACTTAAGTAATGTTATGACTAATGAGCCAGCTCTGCGTTTAGCGAAAAAGCTAACAGAGGTGAGCTTTGCGGAAAAAGTATTCTTCGCGAACTCTGGCGCAGAAGCCAACGAAGCAGCTCTGAAGCTTGCCCGTCGTTACGCAGCAGATAAGTTTGGTCCAGAAAAATCAGAAATTATCGCCTTCAAACAAGGCTTCCACGGTCGTACATTCTTTACGGTAACTGTGGGTGGTCAAGCGGCATACTCGGACGGTTTTGGTCCTAAACCAGGCGATGTTACACACCTACCATACAATGATGTAGAAGCTCTACGTGAGCATATCTCAGATCGTACGTGTGCAATCATGATGGAGCCACTGCAAGGCGAAGGCGGCATCATCTCTCCAACCGATGAATTTGTTCAAACGGTTCGTGAATTGTGTGATAAACACAATGCTCTACTTATTTTCGATGAAGTACAAACAGGTAATGGCCGTACCGGTCATTTCTACGCATACCAAGGTTTAGGCGTAACGCCAGATATCCTGAGCACAGCGAAGTCACTTGGTGGCGGTTTCCCTATCGGCGCAATGCTAACGACGACAGAGCTAGCTCAACATCTGAAAGTGGGTACTCATGGTTCTACATATGGCGGTAACCCATTAGCGTGTGCCGTTGCTGAAGCCGTCGTGGATGTGGTGAGCGCACCAGAAACATTAGCGGGTGTTGCAGAGCGTGAAGTTTTGTTCCGTGAAGGACTAGCGAAACTGAACGACAAGTACAACATGTTCTCTGAAGTTCGTGGTAAAGGTCTGCTGCTTGGTGCAGCATTGAATGATGAATGGCAAGGTCGTGCTCGTGACGTACTTGTTGCGGCGGGCAAAGAAGGTCTAATGGTGCTGGTAGCAGGAACAAACGTTGTTCGCTTCACCCCATCACTAGTCATCACTAAAGAAGAAATTGAAGAAGGTCTAGCAAGACTGGATAAAGCTCTAGCGACGCTAGTTAAATAAGAATAAAAGCTTCGAGTTACGAGTAGCGAGATAGCGGTTTCTAGTCTCGTTACTCGCTACTTTTCGACTCGAAACTTAAGTTACTTGCATCAGGAGGGAGTATCGATGCTGGTTGTTCGCCCTATCGCAATGTCGGACTACGATGCGCTGCACACGTGCGCAGTGGAGTCTGGTCACGGATTCACATCTCTACCAATTAACGAAGAACTGTTAAAAAACCGAATTACTCATTCAGAGTACAGCTTTACTAAGCCTGACGTAACCTCACCGGGTGACGAAGGTTATCTAATGGTTGGCTTTGATAGTGAGACTGGCGAAGTTGCTGGTTGTACAGGTATCGAAGCGTCCATCGGTTGGGATGTTCCTTTTTACTCATACCATATTAGTACCATCGTTCACGCATCAGCTAAGCTAGGCGTAAACAACGTCGTGAAGCTGCTGACATTTGGTAACAACTACACGGGTTGTAGCGAGATCTGTACTCTGTTCTTACGCCCAGACTTCCGTCGTGGTTTGAATGGTCGTTTAATGTCTAAATGTCGTTTTTTAATGATGGCTGAGCATCCACACCGTTTCTCGAAAACGGTATTTGCTGAAATGCGCGGCGTCTCAGATGCAGAAGGCAACTCACCATTCTGGCAATGGCTACAAGAACATTTCTTCTCCATTGACTTCACAATGGCGGATTACCTTACAGGTATAGGTAAGAAAGGCTTTATCGCTGACCTAATGCCTAAACTACCAATCTACATCAACTTGCTAAGTAAAGAAGCACAGGCAGTGATTGGTCAAGTACACGAAAATACTAAACCCGCTTTACGCTTATTAGAGAAAGAGGGCTTTACTTGCCGTAACTACGTCGACATCTTCGATGGCGGCCCGACGGTAGAGTGTGATGTGCGCAATATTGAATCGGTGCGTCACTCTTTCCGAGCCAAAGTGAAGATCGCGGAACACTCAAGTTCTCAAGACTACTTAATCTCAAACACTTCGTTTGAAGATTTCCGCGCGACGGCAACGAAAGCCGCTTATGACCAAGCTTCAGAGACAGTTATTCTTTCTCCAGAAGTGGCGCACGCGCTGAGAGTTGGTGAAGGCGAATTCGTTCGCATGTTGGCTCAGTAATAGAGCCAGATATTACGCAGAATCTGAAGGAACATATTATGACACATTGGATTGCCGGAGAGTGGGTAGCAGGTCTGGGTGAGTCAATGAACTCAACCAGCCCTTACAACAATGAAGTAATCTGGCAGGGCGAGAGTGCAACGCCAGAGCAAGTTGAACAGGCGGTTTCTGCCGCGCGTAATGCATTTGTTGGCTGGAAAAAACTAAGTTTTGAAGAACGTGAAGCCTTCGTACTCGCTTTTGCCGAAAAGGTAAAAGAGAACAGCGAAGAAATCGCGCAGATTATCGCGAAAGAAACGGGTAAACCAATTTGGGAAACTCGTACTGAAGCAGCAGCAATGGCTGGCAAGATCGCAATTTCGATCCGTGCTTATCATGAGCGTACTGGCGAAGCACAGCGTGAAGCTGCGGGTAACCAAATTGTTTTGCGTCACCGTCCACTAGGCGTGATGGCTGTGTTTGGTCCATACAACTTCCCAGGTCATCTACCAAATGGTCACATCGTGCCTGCATTGCTTGCAGGTAATACAGTTGTATTCAAACCTTCTGAGCAGACGCCATTTACGGGTGAATTTGCCATGAAGCTGTGGGATCAGGTTGGCTTGCCAAAAGGTGTCATCAACCTTGTCCAAGGTGCGAAAGAGACAGGTATCGCTCTAGCCAGTTCTAAAGGGCTAGATGGCGTTCTCTTTACGGGCAGTGCCAATACTGGTCACATCCTTCACCGTCAGTTCGCAGGTCAGCCGGGCAAAATGCTGGCTCTAGAGATGGGGGGTAACAACCCTATGGTTATCTCTGAAAATTACGGTGATCTGGACGCAACGGTTTATACCATTATTCAATCTGCATTCATTAGTGCTGGCCAGCGTTGTACATGTGCTCGTCGCCTATATGTTCCTGTTGGTGAGAAGGGTGATCTATTGGTCAATAAGCTTGTACAAGCGACCAATAAGATTCGCGTCGATCAGCCATTCGCAGAACCTGCACCATTCATGGGGCCGCAGATTTCTAAAGCAGCGGCAGACTTTATCCTTGCTGCACAGGCAAACTTGCAAACACTGGGTGGTGTCAGTTTGGTTGAAGCGAAAGCGGGTGAAGCCGCCTTTGTTACTCCGGGTATTATTGACGTTACTGCGATTGCAGAGCTACCTGATGAAGAGTACTTTGGCCCTCTGCTACAGGTCGTACGCTACCAAGGTCTTGAAAAAGCGGTTGAACTTGCCAACGACACACGCTTTGGGTTATCTGCTGGCCTAGTCTCGACAGACGATAGCGAGTGGAACTACTTTGTTGACCATATTCGAGCAGGCATCGTTAACCGTAACCGTCAGCTCACTGGAGCAAGTGGTGATGCACCGTTCGGTGGCCCAGGCGCTTCTGGCAACCTAAGGCCAAGTGCTTACTATGCAGCGGATTACTGTGCGTACCCAATGGCTTCGATGGAAGGTGGCGAGACACTTCTTCCTGAAACATTAAGCCCAGGTGTTGAACTGTAGAGCGTGAAGTTCGATTAGATATTTCCCTTTTTGCCTCCCAGAGCCAGGAGGCATTTTTGAACGTAAACAACCCCTATACAAGGAGGCGTTATGACGCCAGATGTTTTATTCCAGCAGTTATGGAATGACTATATTCAACGCTTGTGTCCCTCTGCTGAAAAAGTACACCAACTTCTGCAAGAAGACGAAGCATTGATCAATGACCATATTGCATTACGTACTTTCAACGTTGAGCCGTTAGGTATCGCGACTCTAGCACAACCTTTTCTAGATGCTGGCTACAAGCCGTGTGGCGATTACGTTTTTGAAAGCAAAAAGCTCGCGGCGAAACATTTTGAACATCCCGATCCAAAACAGCCAAAAGTATTTATCAGTGAACTAAAAGTTGATGAGTGTTCTAGTGAACTTCAAGCGATTGTTACCAAGCTAGTCGAGCAAGTAGACACCGATAAGCTAAAAGGTCATGAGTTCTTGTATGGTGGCCGACTATGGGATATTAGTCATGCGGATTACCAGACGCTGGCTAAAGAAAGCGAATACGCGGCTTGGTTAGCGGCACATGGCTACGGAGCAAACCACTTTACCGTAAGTGTGAACCAGCTTAATGCTTTTGATGAAGTGAAAGGTGTGAATGATCATCTGCGCTCTGCCGGCTTTACTATCAATGAGTTTGGTGGTGAAGTAAAAGGCACGCCAGAAGTGTTGCTTGAGCAATCTTCAACGATGTCTGATAAAGTGCCGGTTCAGTTTACTGAAGGTAGTGAAATCATCCCTGGAGGCTTCTACGAGTTTGCTAAACGTTACCCAATGCCTAATGGTGAGCTTTACCCAGGATTTGTGGCAGCGTCTGCTGACAAGATCTTCGAAAGCACTAACGGGTAAAGAGCAGAAGCGAGAGTCGAGACCGGACTTCGTCCTGCGAGCATTTAGAACGGGCTGCGCCCTTCGAGAACACTGCGTTCCGAGATGGGGCTTCAAAAGATAGTGGCGGGTAGAAGTTGATAACAGCTTTGTGGTTAAAGGTGTTGACGAAACTAGTCCCCAATAAGCCATAATTTTCTCGATTCTCGAAAACAAAAAGCCACCAATGTTTCCATTGGTGGCTTTTATAATTTAGTGCTTAATCGAAATTAACGAGTACCGTAAACAACGATTGTTTTACCGTGTGCAGAAATTAGGTTCTGCTCTTCAAGCATCTTCAAGATACGGCCAACTGTTTCGCGAGAACAGCCAACGATTTGACCAATCTCTTGGCGAGTGATCTTGATTTGCATGCCATCTGGGTGAGTCATTGCATCAGGTTGCTTCGCTAGGTTTAGTAGCGTTTGAGCAATACGACCCGTTACGTCTAGGAATGCTAGATCGCCCACTTTTTGGCTCGTCACTTGTAGACGACTTGCCATCTGCGCTGAAAGGCGCATTAAGATATCTGGGTTCACTTGGATAAGCTGACGGAACTTCTTGAATGAGATTTCCGCAACTTCACAAGGAGATTTTGCTCGAACCCATGCGGTACGCTCTTGGTCTTCTTCGAATAGACCAAGTTCACCGATGAAGTCACCTTGGTTTAGGTAAGAAAGGATCATCTCCTTACCTTCTTCGTCTTTGATAAGAACCGCAACAGAACCTTTAACAATGTAGTACAAAGTTTCCGCTTTCTCGCCCGCGTGAATTAGCGTGCTTTTTGAAGGGTACTTATGAATATGACAATGTGAAAGGAACCACTCTAATGTTGGGTCGGTTTGAGGTTTACCTAGAACCATAATATCTCACTTCCTCTGCAGGGTACGCTTGCCGCTTTCCATGTTTAAGCTAAGCCTTAATTAAGACCTACTAGGATAAGAGCACTTTATAAATGCTGCAAGCCAACTTATGTGTCGGTTACAAATAGTATCCTTTTTCTAGCATGATTTCTTGATTTTAATCGGGTACAACAGGCTTTTTGGCACGCAAAACTGTGCACATGATCACGGTATGAAAAGTAATCGTGTTCTAGTTGTGAGTCTTAACCGATTTTGCCCGTTTCTATCAATTGTTGCAGGATAGGGCGAACAATTAATTCCATCGCAAAACTCATTTTTCCGCCTGGTACAACAATGGTGTTGTGGCGTGACATAAACGAACCATCAATCATAGCCAGTAGGTATGGAAAATCGACATTCTTGATACCACGAAGTCGAATGACAACGAAACTTTCGTCCAAACTCGGTATCCCTTTCGCATTTAAAGGGTTTGATGTGTCAACGGTTGGAACGCGCTGAAAGTTGATATGAGTTCGGGAAAACTGTGGAGTAATATAGTTTAGATAGTCGTCCATTGAACGTACTATTGAGTCCATGACGGCTTCACGAGAATGACCGCGATCGCGAGTATCACGAACAAACTTTTGAATCCATTCTAAGTTGACGATCGGCACCATGCCTATTAGAAAGTCGACATGTTGTGCGACGTTAACGTCACCATCTACCACCCCCCCGTGTAGCCCTTCATAAAAGAGTACATTGGAGTTTTCGGGTAGGTCTTGCCAAGGCGTAAAAGTACCGGGCATCTGGTTATAAGGTACTGCCTCGTCAAACGTATGGAGGTAGCGACGTACCTGACCATTACCTTCGTGTCCGTATTTACGGAAAAACTCGGCTAGGCCACCAAAGTCGTTCGCTTGTGGGCCAAAGTAACTGATGTGACGGCCTTGCTCGCGAGCCTTACGGATTTCGACATCCATTTCAGGGCGAGTAAAGCGGTGGAAGCTATCCCCTTCGACCCACGCGGCTTTAACGTTCATCATATTGAACATTTTGCGGAAGGCTTCCGAGGTAGTCGTTGTGCCAGCGCCAGATGAACCAGTCACGGCAATAATAGGGTGTTTAGCGGACATGACAAACCTTGTCTGTAAGTTACATTCCATGAATCAATGCCCACTATAACATGCTTTAGCAGACATTGACTGTATGCAGTTCTCTAAATCAAAAACGGTTCTTTAGTTGGATATCGACACTTTCATGCAGTTCTGAATAAACCACAACCGCTTCCCCTGACTCTAGTTGAGAGTGGATTTGGTCAACTTTGTCTTGTAGTGAAACTTCGACATCACCATAGTCTGTTCCTTCGCGAAGAATAAACTCGCGTATCAGATTCTCCAGTGTCTCCGGTGCAATTTGTTGCCATGGGACGATCATAAAGACCTCTTCATTTTATGTTCGGTGAATTGTGCGCGCTATTATGCCGAAGCGGCAAGACTTTCATAGTAGGCAGGCAGAGCTTCTTCTAACCAAAATCTTGGCTTGAGTGCGCTACCTGTAACAAATCCCACATGGCCACCTTGTTCAAACAGCCGATAGTCGATGTTATCGGGCAGCACGTATTTGGGGATGACATCTTCGGTCATGAACGGGTCATCCTTGGCGTGGATGATCTGTGTTGGCAGCGTGATTTCTTTGAGTCGATGTATCCCTGAGCACTGGTGATAATAATCGGCTGCATCTTTGAAACCATGCAAAGGTGCGGTGATAAGGTCATCGAACTCGTACAATTTAGTGACACGCTTGATATTCTGATAGCTCAATCCCAACTCGCCTTTTAACAGATGGTGTTTTTGTAGAGCGTTTTTCTTTAGCGATGACAGCAAATAGCTTTTGTACAACTTGGAAAAGCCTTGCTCGATACGTTCTGAGCAGGCCGATAGGTCGAGTGGCGCAGAAACAATGGTTGCGGCATCGAGTAAAGGCTGGCTGTTGTAGGTAGCGAGATAGTTGGCCAGCATATTTCCACCCAAAGAAATGCCAACCGCGACCTTGGTCTGTGTTGGGAAACGTTGGTTGAGGTGCTCTAAGAAAAAGCGTGCGTCTTCCACCTCGCCGGAGTGATAGGCGCGGGCGAGTCTGTTGGGCTTACCACTACAGCCACGAAAATGCATCATCACAGAGAGCCAACCTTGTTTGGCGAAGGCATCCATTAGACCATTCGCATACGGACTGTAAAAACAGCCTTCCAAGCCGTGAAAAAGAACAAAAATAGGCTTATCAGTGTTTGATTGCTGATCGACGTTTTCACTCCAAGCAATATCAAGAAAGTCACCATCAGGCGTATCTAAAGTTTGCCAGACGGGTTCAAATAAGGCTTTCTTCCGAATAAATCGCGGTGCGAGTGTTTGTAGGTGAGGATTTGTTAATCCTTTAGCAGCAACAAATTGAGTCATAAAGGCTCTCTACAGGTTGGCAATGTTGTCTATGGGGTCGGCAAAGGCTGAATAGAGTTGTTCGCCACCTAATTGACGGCAGTAGCGCAAGGTCAGGGGTTCTGCGTGATTCGTACTCAATTCGATGGTGTTAATACAGTCAACCAGATCGGATTGTTGCTGCTTTTCTAGTTGCAACTCAAATTGGAGTGACTCGCGATACAGAGTATCAGGTAGGTGGAACTTCAACTTACGTCGTAACTCCCTATAGCTCAGAAGTAAGGCTTCGGAACGGCCTAAACACTCTTCTACGCGATGCCAGTCCTCTTCGCCAAAGCAGACCTGCTGTTCATCAAGCCACTTGAGTAACAACAGTAGGTTAACGTTGCCTTTAAATTGGTTTTGCAGATGTAAGCACGCCTCTTTTACTTCTCGCACGCTATAGTACTGTAGGCTAAATTGCCATAAGCGTTCGAGTGTTAGAGAAATTGAGGCGGGCTTTGAACTCATTGACTATTGAACTCCTGTTCCATCTGCTCTAGCTCTTCCTGTAGAGCCATCCACTCTATTTCGACCTCTTCAAGCAAGCTTTTACTTTCTGCTTGAAGTGCTAGTACTTGGTTAAGTTTAGCTTTATTTTCGGCGTCATAAAGTGAGTTATCTGATAATTGGGCCTCTGCTTGTGCCAAGGCTTCTCCCAACTTATCCATTTTCTCTTCAAGTTTTGTCAGGTTTTTGCGAATAGGTGCAGTCTGTTTGCGAAATTCTGCTTCACGGCGTTTTTGGTCTTTTTTCGCCGCCGCACTGTTTTCAGACTTTTTCTCTGGTTGTTGTGCTTGCGCTTCACGGCGTTCCGATTTTTGTTGTTCAGTCAGCCACTTGTAGTAATCGTTTAGGTCACCATCAAATGGAGCCACTTGGCGATCGTGAACCAAGTAAAGATCGTCTGTTGTCGCACGAAGTAAGTAGCGGTCGTGGGAAACAATGACCATTGCGCCTTCAAACGTTTGTAGCGCCATAGTTAAGGCTTGACGCATATCGAGATCGAGGTGGTTGGTTGGTTCATCGAGAAGTAAAAGGTTTGGTTTTTGCCAAACAATCAGAGCGAGAACAAGACGCGCTTTTTCACCGCCAGAGAAGGGGGCTACTTTTTCTAGTGCTTTATCACCCTGAAAGCCAAAACTGCCGAGGTAGTTACGTAGCTCGAGTTCGTTTTTGTCAGGCGCAATTTGCATCATGTGTTGCAGAGGGGTTTCCTCTGGGTGCAAAGTTTCTAGCTGATGCTGCGCAAAGTAGCCAATCTTAACCCCTTGAGAGTAGGTTAAGTCACCACCTTGAGGTTTGAGTTCTCGAGAAAGGAGCTTAATCAGGGTCGATTTACCCGCACCATTACGTCCAAGTAAGCCAATTCGACTACCAGGCACCAAGTTAAGGCGAATCTTTTCTAAAATCAGATTGTCACTATATCCCGCCGAGACTTCGTCCATCATGATGATTGGGTTAGGAAGTGCATCAGGATCGCGGAACTGGAAACTGAATGGGTTATCCAACTGTGCGGGCAGAACTTTCTCCATACGCTCCAGCGCTTTGATTCGGCTTTGAGCTTGACGCGCTTTCGAGGCTTTGTAGCGGAAACGGTCAATGTAGCTTTGCATGTGGGACATCTGCTTCTGCTGTTTCTCAAACTGAGCTTGTTGCAGAATCAGTTTTTGAGCACGCTGCTCTTCAAATGATGAGTAGTTACCCGTGTACTCATTTAGTCTTTGGTTCTCGACGTGAATGATTCGACCTACGATAGGATCTAAGAAATCTCGGTCGTGAGAGATAAGAACCAGCGTACCTGGGTAATTTTGTAGCCAGCGTTCTAGCCACATAACCGCATCAAGGTCTAAGTGGTTGGTTGGCTCATCGAGTAGCAGTAGATCTGAGCGACATAGAAGAGCTTGTGCCAAGTTAAGACGCATACGCCAGCCGCCGGAGAACTGAGTTAAGTTCCAACTCATTTGCTGCTGGCTAAAACCAAGACCATCAAGGAGCTCCGCTGCTCGAGCACGAATGCTGTAGCCGCCAATGGTTTCTATTTGACCATGTATTTCAGCGACCAATGTGCCGTGATCTTTTTGCTCAGCATCGAGTAACTCCGATTCTAGACGGCGATACTCTCGGTCACCATCAATGACGTATTCAATGGCGCTGCGCTCTAACGCTGGGGTTTCCTGTGCTACCCAAGCCATCTCCCAATGTGCGGGTTTGCTAAAGTTACCCGCATCAATAGAAAGTTCATCCTTGATCAGGGCGAATAGTGTCGATTTACCACAACCATTTTTTCCGACCAAACCGACTTTATCGCCAGGCTGGATGGTTGCTGAAGCTTGTTCAAGAAGTGGTTTACCACCGCGAAGAAGCTGGATGCCAGAGAAGGTAATCATAATCTTTTGCTTTGTCGTTACTCGTATTGCGTCGAATAGTAGGGCACTTAACAAGCTATGTCGATCATTGCGTTATCACGACTAACAACGTATAACAAACTGATAACGATAAATAATGCTTAGTAGGCTATAAACAGTAAAAGGATTGCTGTCGAACGAATGCAAACTCTATCCTCCGATAAGCCCAAGGTATTGGTGTTGTATGCTCACCCTGAGTCACAAACGTCTGTGGCTAACCAAATGATGATCAAGAAAATAGAATCGCTTGATCACGTCACTGTGCACGATCTTTATGCACATTATCCAGACTTCTTTATTGATGTCAGTGCTGAACAAAAATTACTGGCTGAGCATGATGTGATTGTCTTCCACCATCCGCTCTTTATGTATTCCTGTCCGGCGTTACTTAAAGAGTGGCTAGACCGTGTTATTGGAAAAGGCTTTGCCTTTGGTAAAGGTGAAGCTTTAAAGGGTAAATATTGGCGAAGCGTGATCACGACGGGGGGCCAAGAAGGAGCTTTCGGTAAGACAGGTTATAACCGCTACCCGCTATCGGAAATTTTGCAACCATTTGAATTGACGGCGGCCTTGTGCCAGATGCATTGGATAGAACCACTGGTCTTGTACTGGGCACGAAATGTGTCTGAAATGGAACGTTGTCAGCATGCTGAGCGTTACCGCCTATGGCTGAGTGATCCACTTCGGAGTGAAGTGGCGGAGATGGTGGGAGGTGAAAATGGCGCTTGAGAATGATTTTCTACAGAGTAGCGTTATTTTCCTGACCGCAGCTGTTGTTGCTGTTCCTCTTGCTCAACGCCTTGGTCTCGGTTCCGTTCTTGGCTATCTATTGGCGGGTGTTGCCATCGGCCCGTGGGGGCTTGGTTTAATCAAAGATGTCGACGCTATTCTTCATTTTGCTGAGTTTGGCGTGGTGTTGCTGCTGTTTCTGATTGGACTCGAATTAAATCCGAAAAAACTGCTTCAAATGAAAGGCCCTATCCTTGGATTAGGTGGTGCACAAGTCGTGGTGACAACCTCAGTCATCGCCAGCGTTGCCTATGTTGTGGGAGCATCTTGGCAAACCAGTTTAACTATTGGCATGGGACTCGCGTTGTCATCCACCGCTATCGCCTTAAAAGTCATTGAAGAGCAAGGTTTGGGAGGCAGTGAAACAGGTCAATCAGGTTTTGCGGTCTTACTATTTCAAGACATTGCTGTGATCCCAATGCTTGCACTGCTTCCTGTCTTAGCTGGGAATACCGCCGGAGATTGGCTTGATGCGATATGGATGCTTGCAGGCGTAGGGGGGTTATTAATTGGCGGCCACTTCCTACTGAGACCTCTGTTTCGATATGTTGTACTCAGTGGTGTACGTGAACTCTTTACCGTAGCTGCATTACTGCTTGTGATTGGCATTGCCTTATCAATGAAGCAACTTGGTCTGTCTATGGCGTTGGGGACGTTTCTTGCCGGGGTTCTCTTGGCGGAAAGTGAGTATCGACACGAGCTAGAAATTGCCATCGAACCGTTCAAAGGGCTGTTGCTTGGGTTGTTCTTTATCGCTGTTGGTATGGCGGTGAATCTTGGTCTGTTGGCTTTGCAACCCATTGCCGTGCTGTCTGCGGTCATTGGTTTAGTGGTTGTAAAAGGTCTGATTCTTTACCTACTTGCGCGTTTGTCTGGTAGTCGAGCGAAATCTCGCAGCAAAATGGCGGCAATTCTTAGTCAGGGTGGCGAGTTCGCATTCGTTATTTTTACCGCAGCAAGTAGTGAAGGATTACTCGACCAACAGCAAACCGCGTTTCTTTTGGTGGTGGTCAGTTTATCCATGGTCACGACGCCATTATTATTGATGGCACAAAGCCGCTGGTATGCACGAGGACTTAACACCGAACTTGAGGGTAGGTTGCAAAGTGATGTCGTCAACAAGCAGCCAAGAGTGATTATTGCGGGCTTTGGGCGTTTTGGGCAGATTGTCGGCCGTCTGATGTATGCCAACAAAATTAAAGTGACGGTACTCGAAAGTGATGCGAGCCAGATTAAGTTACTGCGTAAATATGGCTACAAAGTATTTTATGGTGACGCGACCCAACTTGACTTATTACGAGCTGCCGGTGCGGATAAAGCTGAGGCAATGATAATCTGTACCGATTCACCTGATGAAATCATGAAGATTATTGGATTGTGTCAGACGCATTTTCCGCGCTTGAAACTATTAGCCCGAGCACGAAGTCGTGTTGAGGCATACCAATTACTGAGCCAAGGTGTTGACAGTTATTCCCGTGAGACCTTCTTAGGGGCGCTTGATCTTGGTCGACAGGCTCTCGTTAGTTTAGGTATGCACCCATATCAGGCAAAGAGAGCGGAAGCTCACTTTAGAAAACTTGATAATGCTATGCTGAAAGAGCTGCTTCCTCAGCATAATGATGATAAACAATTGGCCCAAAGAGCCAAAGAAGCCCGAAAAGAACTGGAAGAGATTTTTGGTCGTGAGTTAGAAAACGATCAGCAATCAAAAAACTTCTGGGATTAACAGTGAAACGAGAGAAATGAAGAAAAGATTTATCGCAGGCGCTAGTTGTCCAAAGTGTTCACAACAAGACACTTTACGCTGGTGGATAGAGAATAATATTGAATTAGTAGAGTGTGTTGAGTGCGGTCATCAGGATCAACGTACACCACAATCGGTTGATAGTAGCGACCATGGTGGGCAAAATATGATCGGTATTTTTAAGCCGGATTGATTGTGTTTCTCTAAATCATCCCCATAATATGCCCCGTAGAAAGTATGCCGACACTAACGAATGTTAGGGTCCTTTATCCTCCTTGGAGTCAATATGAAAATTGAAAAGAACGTAGTTGTAAGTCTTGCTTACCAAGTAAAACTGGAAGACGGTGTAGTCGTTGATCAATCTACAGCTGAAGCGCCACTAGATTACCTTCACGGCAATGACAACCTAATCACTGGTCTTGAAACAGCGCTAGAAGGTAAAGAAGCAGGTGCTAAGTTCTCTGTGACAGTTTCTCCAGAAGAAGCTTACGGTGAGCACAACGACGCACTAGTACAACGCGTTCCAGCGGAAGTATTCCAAGGTGTTGACCAGATTGAAGTAGGTATGCGTTTCCTAGCGGATACAGACCAAGGTCCAATCCCTGTTGAAGTAACAGAAGTTGATGGCGATGAAGTGGTTGTTGATGGCAACCACATGCTTGCAGGTCAAACGCTAACATTTGACGTGGAAGTTGTAGCGGTACGTGAAGCGACTCAAGAAGAAATCGAACACGGTCACGTTCATCAAGCGGGTGGCTGTGGTCATGATCATGACCATGACCACGAGGGTGGCTGTTGTGGTGGCGAAGGTCATGACCACGGTGCTGAGAAAAAAGATGGCTGCTGCGGTGGCGGTAGCTGTGGCTCACACTAATTGTTAGTGTCTAGCTAAGCGTTAGAGAAGGCGTTTCCCATTATGTTGGGAAGCGCCTTTTTTTATGATTAAACCCGCGAGATGTACTGGAGATATCGACGATGACTCAACCTTTCTCTATCGCTATTCATGGCGGTGCAGGGACTATTTTACGTGAGCAGATGAGTGAAGAGCTGAAAGCTTCGATTTTGGCCGATCTAGAAACGTCTGTTCGTGCTGGTCATAAAATACTACTCGAATCAGGCGATGCACTAGATGCGGTCGTCGCTGCGGTCAAGGTTTTAGAGGATTCGGTAAACTTCAACGCTGGTAGAGGATCTGTATTGACCCACAAAGAGATGGTTGAAATGGATGCTTCAGTCATGCACGGTAAAGAGCTAGATGCAGGCGCTGTTGCTGGAGTACGTCATGTTCGCAATCCCATTGAGCTTGCGCGTGATGTTATGAAAAACAGCAATCATGTATTGCTGATTGGCGACGGAGCAGAGGAGTTCGCTTTTGAACTCGGCTATGAGTATACCGAGCAAGACTACTTTTTCACCGAGCGTCGCTATGAGCAGCTACTGTCAATGAAAGAGAAAGGGCTCTTTGCTCTCTCAGAATCTAAATACCCAGATGATAAAAAATACGGCACCGTTGGCGCCGTGGCCTTAGATCAGTATGGAAATCTAGCCGCAGCGACAAGCACTGGTGGCATCACCAACAAAAAGTATGGTCGTGTTGGTGATTCATCGATCATTGGTGCGGGAACTTACGCAGAGAATGGTAATGTTGCGGTCTCAACAACCGGTATGGGTGAATACTTTATTCGTAAAACGGTCGCTGGTGATGTAGCAGCTAGAATGCGTTATTTGAAACAAGATGTTCATACCGCGTGTGAAACCGTTATTCAGGGTGAATTAAAACAAATGGGTGGGGAAGGCGGCTTAATCGCAGTTGATGCTCAAGGAGAGCTACATTACTCGATGAATAGCTCGGGAATGTATCGCGCAGGTATCGATGTTAATGGTGATTTGACCGTTAAAATCTATGCTGATGAATAGCCCAAAAAAAGACGATAGCTCTAAAAGTTTACCTAACGGACTGATTTATTTCGGCCTTATATTAATCTCTAATGGAATAGCACCATATTACACTTGCATGATTAAAAAATGACTGCAAGAAATGTGATTCGGTGCTAGAATCCATTTTTAACTAGCAATCAGAACTGGAAAGATGGGAAATAACGTAGTCGTTCTAGGCACCCAATGGGGTGACGAAGGTAAAGGTAAAATTGTTGACCTTTTAACTGAAGATGCAAAATATGTGGTTCGTTACCAAGGCGGTCACAATGCAGGCCACACTCTAGTCATTGACGGTCAAAAAACCGTTCTTCACTTGATTCCATCAGGTATCCTTCGCGATAACATCAAATGTGTTATCGGCAATGGTGTTGTACTATCACCTGAAGCTTTAATTAAAGAAATGAAGCCTCTAGAAGAGCGCGGTATTCCGGTGCGTGAGCGTCTTTTCGTTTCTGAAGCTTGTCCTCTAATTCTTCCTTACCATATCGCTATTGACCAAGCGCGTGAAATCGCTCGTGGTAACAAAGCAATTGGTACAACGGGTCGTGGTATCGGTCCAGCTTACGAAGATAAAGTTGCTCGTCGCGGTCTACGTGTTGGCGACCTATTCGATAAAGAAGTATTCGCAGAGAAGCTAAAAGAAGTAATGGAATTCCATAACTTCCAGCTAGAGCACTTCTACAAAGCTGAAACAGTAAGCTATGACGAAGTTCTAGAGCAATGCATGGGTTACGCTGACCTACTTACCTCTATGGTTATCGACGTAACTAATGAACTTGATGCAGCACGTAAGCGCGGCGACAAGATCATGTTTGAAGGTGCTCAAGGTACACTACTAGATATCGACCACGGTACATACCCATACGTAACTTCTTCTAACACAACTGCTGGTGGCGTTGCTGCGGGTTCTGGTTTCGGTCCTCGTCACATCGGTTACATTCTTGGTATTACTAAAGCGTACTGTACTCGCGTAGGTTCTGGTCCATTCCCAACAGAACTTTACGATGGTCTAGATAAGCAAGACCCAGTAGGTAAGCACCTTGGTAGTGTTGGTCAAGAGTTCGGCGCGACAACGGGTCGTCTACGTCGTACTGGTTGGTTCGATGCTGTAGCAATGCGTCGTGCGGTACAAATCAACTCTATTTCTGGTTTCTGTCTAACTAAACTAGACGTTCTAGATGGTTTGGAAGAGCTAAAAATCTGTACTGGCTACAAGATGAAAGATGGTTCTATCCTAGAAGTTTCTCCAATGGCTGCAGAAGCATTTGAAGAAGCGACACCAATCTACGAAACTATGCCAGGTTGGTCAGAGAACACATTTGGCGCGACATCTATTGATGCGCTACCAAAAGCGGCTCTAGATTACATCAAGCGTATTGAAGAGCTAACAGGCGTAACGGTAGATATCATCTCTACTGGTCCTGACCGTAACGAAACAATCATCAAGGTTCACCCATTCGAATCTTAATTATTGATTGTTATCAGTTATTAGAAACCGGTGCTAGGCACCGGTTTTTTTATATCTATTTTTCTTGCGATTCTCGATACTTATGGCAACAATTTGCCATAGAGCGGCAATTTTGATTAAAGAGTTAGCACCAATTGCCGATACTAGTATCAAGCTTGCCGCGTAAGTGGCAAATCTGATGCTGACCTTGGGTTAGTGTCCATAGTCGAAGTTAAGAGTGCAGAAAATGAAGCTAAGAAAATTAGCTGCTTCGATGGTGTTGGCGTTTAGTGCCTCAGTGGTACAGGCAAATGAGTTGTCTGAGATCGGTGAGCCGATACCAATTTATACCGAAGCCGAACTAATTAACCTTATCAACAACAACCAGCATTTAGAACGCGTTAAAGCCGATAACTGCCAGCTTGTTGAGGATATTGTTGCACGTGCGACTCGCATTAGCTTACCTGCGTATGAGTTTTTATACGGAGATATGCTAGCGTGGGGGGTCTGTGTTGATCAGGATGTAGAGCTAGGTCTCTATTACATGGAAAATGCTGCTCATCAAGGTTTGCCCGCCGCACTTGAACAAATTGGTCGTTACTATTCTCGTGGAACATTAGTTCAGCAAGATAAAGAACGTGCGATTCCATATTTGCGTGAAGCGGCATCGATGGGGAACCTCAATGCTCGTATTCATTTGGCGGAGCTATTGTTGCGTGATTATGGGAGTCCACTTGATTACGAAGATGCTTATCGCTGGCTTTATAATTCGGTGACGGCAGACCAGCGAACCCATAAGCGTATTAGTGTACTTAGGCAGGGATTAGAGCGACGAATGCCGCAGAACATTGTTGCCCGAGCTAAGAAGCGCGACACATTCTGGTAGAGAGTTATCCGATTGCACTCCGGTGACCATAACCTAACAACACAATGCCTAGCTTTCGCTGGGCATTGTTGTTTTTTAGCAAACCATAGTGCTGATGAAAAGGCAGTGAAATTTCAAGAATTTGTTTCGACTTACCTGTAGCTTAATCAGTGAGTCAGATATACTAGATTTAAATTCCTTCCTTTATTAGGCGCGCCTATGTCAGACATTATTCCTAACGACCCATTTGCAGATCGTGAGTCGGAGAACTACGAAAACCCAATCCTAAGCCGAGAGTTTATTCTTGAGTTTTTGCATCAAGCGGGTGTTCCCATGAACCGCAATGATCTATTTGACGCATTGCAGTTGAATGGAGAAGAGCACTATGAAGGTCTGCGTCGTAGACTGCGTGCGATGGAGCGTGATGGACAACTGGTCTTTACGCGTCGTCAGTGCTACGCCTTGCCAGAAAAACTGGAGATGGTGAAGGGCTACGTAATTGGCCACAAAGATGGTCATGGTTGGGTTCGTCCAGAAGGCAGTGTGGGCAAGGATAATGATATTGTTCTGCCTCATCACCAAATGAAAAATATCATCCACGGTGATTATGTACTGGTTCAGCCAACAGAAAACTCTAAGCGCGGACGTAAGGAAGGTCGGTTAGTTCGCGTTTTAGAAGAGCGTCAGACACAAATAGTAGGACGTTTCTTTATGGAATATGGCTACTCATATGTTGTGCCTGATGACTCTCGAATCTCACAGGACATTCTGATCCCGAACGATTTACGTGCAGGTGCACGTATGGGTAATGTCGTTGTTATCGAGATCACCGATCGCGGAACGCGCTCACGAGGTATGATGGGTAAGGTTATTGAAGTACTTGGCGAAAACATGGCGCCGGGTATGGAGACACAAATTGCGATTCGTACACATCAGATCCCTCACGAATGGCCTGAGGCTGTTGATAAGCAGATTGCCAACTTAGGCGAAGAAGTGCCTGAAGAAGCCAAAGTAGGGCGTGTTGACCTCCGTGAGCTGCCACTCGTGACAATCGATGGCGAAGATGCGCGTGACTTCGATGATGCCGTTTACTGTGAAGCGAAAAAAGGTGGCGGTTGGCGTTTATGGGTCGCCATCGCAGATGTGAGCTACTACGTAAGACCAGATACCGCTTTAGATAAAGAAGCAACAAATCGTGGTAACTCAGTTTACTTCCCATCGCAAGTTGTACCTATGTTGCCAGAAGTACTGTCAAATGGTCTCTGTTCACTTAACCCACAGGTTGACCGCTTGTGTATGGTGTGTGAAATGACAATATCAGAGTCCGGTAAGCTGTCGGGCTACAAACACTACGAAGCGGTGATGAACTCTCATGCTCGTCTGACTTACAGCAAGGTGCATGACATTCTTGAGGGAAATGAAGAACTACGAACTCGTTATGAGCCATTAGTTCCTCACCTAGAAGAACTGCACAAAATGTATAAAGTTCTGAAACGCGCTCGCGATAACCGTGGTGCGATTGAATTCGAAACGGTAGAAACCAAGTTCATTTTCAATGCGGAGCGCAAGATTGAGAGTATTGAGCCCGTCATTCGTAACGATGCGCATAAGCTCATCGAGGAATGCATGATTTTGGCAAACATCGCGTCAGCATCTTTGGTTGAGAAAGCAAAAGAAGCTGCACTGTATCGTATTCATGAATCTCCAGGTGAGCTTCGCCTACAAGGTTTCCGCGATTTCTTAGGCGAGTTGGGCTTGCACCTCAATGGTGGTTTGGAGCCTTCACCAACAGACTATGCTGATCTGGTTAAACAGATTGCTGAGCGTCAAGACAGGGAGCTCATTCAAACCATGTTGCTTCGTTCAATGAAGCAAGCGGTGTACAACGCGGATAACTGTGGCCACTTCGGTTTGGCACTGAAACGTTACGCGCATTTTACCTCTCCTATTCGTCGCTACCCAGACTTATTGTTACATCGTGCAATCAAGTATCTCATCGCGAAAGAAGAGGGGCGTAATCAAGACCGTTGGACACCGACAGGGGGATACCACTACTCATTCGATGATATGGATTTTTACGGTGAGCAGTGTTCGATGACAGAGCGACGAGCTGACGATGCGACTCGTGAAGTCTCTGATTGGCTGAAATGTGAATACATGCAAGATCACGTCGGTGAAGAGCTAGAAGGCGTTATTGCCAATGTTACCAGTTTTGGATTCTTTGTTCGTTTAACGGATTTGCACATTGATGGTTTAGTGCATATTTCGGCACTTGCTAATGATTACTACCAATTTGATCCGATCGGTCAAAGACTTATCGGTGAAAGCTTTGGTGCGATTTATCGCTTGGGTGATGCGGTCAAAGTGAAAGTCCTGTCGGTCAATCTGGATGACAGACAAATAGACTTTGAATTAGTAGAAACAAGTCGTAAGCTACGCGGCGAAGGAAAGACGGCCAAGAAACGTGTCGCAGAGGCAAAGAGAAAAGCCAAAGAGAAAAAACGTGTTGCGACCAAGGGTGGACGAGCGGCGGCTGAAGTCGAGCCGACTAAGCGACCTGAACCTAAAGAGGCAGCGAAAAAGCCTAAGGTGACAAAAGCTCGCAAGAAGAAAGCTGGCAATAAGCCGAAGAAGACCAAACGTAGCAAAAAAGCAGCACAGTGAACTAAACGAACAGGTTTTTAAATGAGTAACGAATATATTTACGGTATTCACGCAGTTAAAGCAGTACTAAGTCGTGAACCAGAGCGCTTTATTGAAGCGTTTGTGCTTAAAGGTCGCCAAGACGATCGCCTGATGCCGATCCTCAATGAACTTAACGTGTGTGGTGTTTCGATCCAACAGATGACGCGCAAAACATTGGACGAAAAAGCGAGTGGGGCAAACCACCAAGGTATTATGGCTCGTGTTAAGCCAGCGAAACAGCTCAACGAACATGACCTTGATGACATCCTTGCTCAACACGAAGCCCCGCTTTTATTGGTGTTAGATGGTGTCACTGATCCGCATAACCTAGGTGCTTGTTTGCGTAATGCTGACGCGGCTGGCGTGGCTGCGGTGATTGTGCCTAAAGACCGCTCTGCCAACATTACGGCGACAGTAAGTAAAGTGGCTTGTGGTGCGGCTGAAATGGTACCGCTAGTTCGAGTTACAAACCTCGCTCGTACAATGCGTACGCTACAAGAGCAGGGCATTTGGTTTGTAGGCACTGCGGGTGAAGCGACTCATGACATTTATCAAGCGAAACTGACTGGCCCACTTGCTATTGTTATGGGGGCTGAGGGTGACGGCATGCGCCGACTAACGCGCGAAACCTGTGATGACCTGATTAAAATCCCTATGGCCGGAACCGTTTCAAGCTTGAACGTATCAGTTGCTTCAGGCATTTGTTTGTTTGAAGCGGTACGCCAGAGACTCGCATAGCGAGAGACTAGAACGCTTCGCTCCGAGAGCGGGCTTCGTCCTTCGAGAGGAACTTGTGGTGAGCGAGTCGAAAGTTGCAGGCAGTGCAGGCTAGTCTCTCAGTCTAATTGTCTGAATTTAAAAGAAAAGGGTTGACCCGCACTGTCAACCCTTCAAAACTTTCTCGCATCTCGCATCTCGCATCTCGCATCTCGCATCTCGCATCTCGCATCTCGCATCTCTTCCCCCCGTTTATTTTTCACCCAGCACTTGCAAGTAAAACTGTGATCTGTATAATGCAGCGCACTGGTTAAGCCAGTTGTGAACCAATGAGCAGCGAGGAGCTGACTTATCTTATTGATTTGTCAGGTAATGTAAACTCAGCTTATGTTCGCGGTTAATACAATTAGCTATCTATTCTTCGGAATAACTATTCCCAGAGGTGACTCTGACATGTAGGGATGGTTGATCGAAAATTAACTGACAATGCGTCCTAATCTTGGATGCTACGGTTTCACATAAATCAATCGGCATTCTCTCGTTTTAACGAGTCTGAGTGGCGATATTGTTTGTGTAATTTTTAATATTGGAGCTCTGTCTCATGCAGAACCAACGTATCCGTATCCGCCTAAAAGCTTTCGATTACAAACTAATCGATGCTTCTACAGCGGAAATCGTTGAAACAGCTAAGCGCACTGGCGCACAGGTTCGTGGTCCAATCCCACTGCCTACTCGTAAAGAGCGTTTCACAGTTCTTATCTCTCCACACGTTAACAAGAAAGCACGTGACCAGTACGAAATCCGTACTCACAAGCGTCTAATCGACATCGTTGAGCCAACAGACAAAACTGTTGATGCTCTAATGCGTCTAGACCTTGCTGCGGGCGTTGACGTTCAAATTAGCCTAGGTTAAGGGAGATTAGAAGAATGATTGGTCTAATCGGTCGTAAAGTGGGCATGACCCGCGTATTTACTGAAGAAGGCGTTTCTATCCCAGTAACAGTTGTTGAGGTTGAAGCTAACCGTGTTTCTCAAGTTAAAACTCTTGAGACAGATGGCTACGCAGCAATCCAGGTTACTACTGGTGCTAAGAAAGCTAACCGCGTAACTAAACCAGAAGCAGGTCACTTTGCTAAAGCAGGTGTTGAAGCTGGTCGTGGTCTTTGGGAATTCCGTTTGGAAAACGGTGAAGAGTTTGCAGTTGGCGCTGAGCTAACAGTTGAACTATTCAACGATACTAAGAAAGTAGACGTTACTGGTACATCTAAAGGTAAAGGTTTCCAAGGCGCTGTTAAGCGTTGGAACTTCCGCACTCAAGATGCTACTCACGGTAACTCATTGTCTCACCGTGCTCCTGGTTCTATCGGTCAATGTCAGACTCCAGGTCGCGTATTTAAAGGCAAGAAAATGGCAGGTCACATGGGTGCTGAGCGTGTAACGACTCAAAACCTAGAGATCGTACGTGTTGACGCTGAGCGCAACCTGCTTCTTATTAAAGGTGCAGTCCCAGGCGCAACTGGCGGCAACGTGATCGTTAAACCAGCTGTTAAAGCATAACGTCTCAGGAGTAAGTAATGGAACTAATGGTTAAAGGTGCTGATGCACTAACTGTTTCCGAAACTACTTTCGGACGTGAGTTTAACGAAGCTCTTGTACACCAAGTAGTTGTTGCATACGCAGCAGGTGCTCGTCAAGGTACACGTGCTCAGAAAACACGTTCTGAAGTATCTGGCGGTGGCGCTAAGCCATGGCGTCAAAAAGGTACTGGCCGTGCTCGTGCTGGTACAATTCGTAGCCCAATCTGGCGTACAGGTGGTGTTACTTTTGCTGCGAAACCACAAGATCACAGCCAAAAAGTAAACAAGAAAATGTACCGTGGTGCTATGAAGAGCATTCTTTCTGAGCTAGTTCGTCAAGAGCGTCTAATCGTTGTTGATAACTTCTCAGTAGAAGCACCAAAAACTAAAGAGCTTGTAGCTAAGCTGAAAGAGCTTGAGCTAACAGACGCTCTAATCGTGACTAGCGAAGTAGATGAAAATCTATTCCTAGCTGCTCGTAACCTATACAAAGTTGACGCACGTGACGTAGCTGGTATCGACCCAGTGTCTCTAATCGCGTTCGACAAAGTTGTAATGACTGCAGACGCAGTTAAGCAAGTTGAGGAGATGCTAGCATGATCACTGAAGAGCGTATCCTAAAAGTTCTACGTGCACCGCACATCTCTGAAAAAGCAACTATGGCAGCTGAGAAAGCGAACACTATCGTTTTCAAAGTAGCTAAAGATGCAACTAAAAAAGAGATCAAAGCAGCTGTAGAAAAGCTATTTGAAGTTGAAGTTAAGTCTGTAAATACTCTTATCAATAAGGGTAAGACCAAACGTCAAGGTCTACGCCAAGGTCGCCGCAGCGACGTTAAGAAAGCGTACGTTACTTTGAAAGAAGGTCAAGATCTTGACTTCGTTGGCGGCGCGGAATAACAGGAGTAGTTGAGAAATGGCTATTGTTAAATGTAAGCCGACTTCCCCTGGTCGTCGTCACGTTGTTAAAGTTGTTAACGCTGACCTACACAAGGGCAAGCCATACGCACCTCTTCTAGAGAAAAACTCTAAGAATGGTGGTCGTAACAACAACGGTCGTATTACAGTACGTCACATCGGCGGTGGTCACAAGCACCACTACCGTGTAATTGACTTCAAACGTACTAAAGACGGTATCCCAGCGAAAGTTGAGCGTCTAGAATACGATCCAAACCGTAGCGCTAACATCGCTCTAGTTCTGTACGCAGACGGTGAGCGTCGTTACATCCTAGCACCTAAAGGTGTTCAAGCTGGTGATGCTATCCAGTCTGGTGTTGATGCACCAATCAAAGCTGGTAACACTCTACCAATGCGTAACATCCCAGTAGGTTCAACAGTACACAACGTTGAACTAAAACCTGGTAAAGGTGGTCAGCTAGCTCGTTCGGCTGGTGCATATGCTCAAATCGTTGCTCGCGACGGTGCATACGTAACTATCCGTCTACGTTCTGGCGAAATGCGCAAAGTACTATCTGAAGGCCGTGCAACAATCGGTGAAGTTGGTAACTCTGAGCACATGCTACGTGAACTTGGTAAAGCTGGTGCTAACCGCTGGCGCGGTGTTCGTCCAACCGTTCGTGGTGTTGTGATGAACCCAGTAGACCACCCACACGGTGGTGGTGAAGGCCGTACTTCTGGTGGTCGTCACCCAGTTTCACCATGGGGTCAGCCAACTAAAGGCTTCAAGACTCGTAAGAACAAACGCACTGACAAGTACATCGTACGTCGTCGTAACAAGTAATCTATTTAAAGAGGAATCGCCATGCCACGTTCTCTCAAGAAAGGTCCATTTATTGACCTACACTTGCTGAAGAAGGTAGAGAAAGCGGTGGAAAGCGGAGACAAAAAGCCTATTAAGACTTGGTCCCGTCGTTCAATGATCATCCCTACGATGATCGGTTTGACCATCGCTGTCCATAATGGTCGTCAGCACGTACCAGTATTCGTAACCGAAGAAATGATCGGTCACAAACTGGGTGAATTCGCACCAACACGTACTTACCGCGGCCATGTCGTGGATAAGAAAGCTAAGAAGCGTTAAGGAGTAGATGATGGAAGCACTAGCTAAACATAACTTTGCTCGCATTTCGCCTCAGAAAGCTCGCTTAGTTGCGGACCAAATTCGTGGAAAATCTGTAGACCAGGCTCTAGAAATCCTGACTTTCAGCAACAAAAAAGCTGCTGAACTGATCAAGAAAGTTCTTGAGTCAGCTATCGCTAACGCGGAGCACAATGAAGGCGCAGATATTGACGATCTAAATGTCGCAAAAATCTTCGTAGATGAAGGCCCAATCATGAAGCGTATTATGCCTCGTGCTAAAGGTCGTGCGGATCGTATCTTGAAGCGTTCAAGCCACATCACTGTTGTTGTAGCAGATCGCTAAGAGACTAGGAGAGTAAGCAATGGGTCAAAAAGTACATCCTAATGGTATTCGTTTAGGCATCGTTAAGCCTTGGAATGCTACATGGTTTGCTAACACCAAAGAATTCGCTGACAACCTAGACGGCGACTTCAAGGTACGTCAGTTCCTTACAAGTGAACTGAAAAAAGCATCACTTTCACGCATCGTTATCGAGCGTCCTGCTAAGAGCATCCGTGTGACTATTCACACTGCTCGTCCAGGCGTAGTAATCGGTAAGAAAGGTGAAGACGTAGAAAAACTACGTGCAGCTGTAGCTAAAATCGCAGGTGTACCAGCGCAAATTAACATCGCTGAAGTACGTAAACCTGAGTTAGATGCACAGCTTGTTGGTGATAGCATCGCGTCTCAGCTAGAGCGTCGTGTTATGTTCCGTCGTGCTATGAAGCGCGCGGTACAAAACGCTATGCGTCTAGGCGCTAAAGGCATCAAAGTAGAAGTAAGCGGTCGTCTAGGCGGCGCTGAAATCGCACGTTCTGAGTGGTACCGTGAAGGTCGTGTACCTCTACACACTCTACGTGCTGACATTGATTACGCAACTTCTTCGGCTCACACCCAATACGGTGTGATCGGCATTAAAGTTTGGATCTTCAAAGGTGAGATTCTAGGCGGTATGCCAGCAGCTAACGCTGTAGAGCCTAAAGGCGATAAGCCTAAGAAGCAGCGCAAAGGCCGTAAGTAAGGAGTCGACAGATGCTACAACCTAAACGTACTAAGTTCCGTAAGGTTCAGACTGGTCGTAACCGTGGTCTAGCTAAAGGTACTGATGTAAGCTTCGGCGAATTCGGTCTTAAAGCTGTAGGCCGTGGTCGTCTAACTGCTCGTCAAATCGAAGCGGCACGTCGTGCAATGACACGTCACGTTAAGCGTCAAGGTAAAATCTGGATCCGTGTGTTCCCAGACAAACCTATCACAGAAAAACCACTTGAAGTTCGTCAAGGTAAGGGTAAAGGTAACGTTGAGTACTGGGTAGCCCAAATCCAACCTGGTAAGGTTATGTACGAAATGGGTGGTGTACCTGAAGAATTGGCTCGTGAAGCGTTCCGTCTAGCGGCTCGCAAACTGCCATTCAAAACTACATTTGTAACTAAGCAGGTGATGTGATGAAAGCACAAGATCTACGCGAGAAAAGCGTTGAAGAGCTTAACGCTGAGCTATTGAATTTGCTACGCGAACAGTTCAACTTGCGCATGCAAGCTGCAACTGGTCAGCTACAGCAAACTCATACTCTGAAAGCTGTACGCCGTGATATCGCACGTGTGAAAACTGTTTTGACTGAGAAGGCAGGCGCATAATGAGCGAAGTAAAACGTACTCAACAAGGTCGTGTAGTTAGCGACAAGATGGACAAGTCTATCGTTGTTGCTATCGAACGCATGGTTAAACACCCAATTTACGGTAAATTCGTAAAGCGTACGACTAAAGTACACGCACATGACGAAAACAACGAATGTGGCCTAGGCGACAAAGTTGAAATCGCAGAGTGTCGTCCACTGTCTAAGACTAAGTCTTGGACTTTGGTAAAAGTTCTAGAAAAAGTGAAAGGTTAATCCTTAGCTAATTCTATGAAATTAAACGGCTCCAAAATTATTTTGGGGCCGTTTATTTTTTGACTACCCAATCACAAAAAAGGGTGGTACAATTCGCGTCCCTTTTAAAGAGGCAGCCCGACCCGTGATGGGTCTAGTTATTAATATTTAGCGGAGCACTAACAATGATCCAAATGCAAAGTACACTTGACGCAGCTGATAACTCTGGCGCGCGCAAGGTAATGTGTATTAAGGTCCTGGGTGGCTCACACCGCCGTTATGCACATATCGGTGACGTCATCAAAGTTACTGTGAAGGAAGCTATTCCTCGCGGTAAAGTTAAGAAAGGTGATGTTCTGAAGGCGGTTGTCGTGCGCACTCGCAAAGGCGTTCGTCGTCCAGACGGTTCTGTCATTCGCTTCGACCGTAATGCTTGTGTATTGCTTAATGACAATACTGAGCAACCTATCGGTACACGTATCTTTGGCCCTGTGACACGTGAGCTTCGTGGCGATAAGTTCATGAAGATCGTTTCACTGGCTCCAGAAGTTCTGTAAGGAGCACGTAGAAATGGCAGCTAAAATCCGTCGTAATGACGAAGTAATCGTTCTTGCTGGTAAAGACAAAGGCAAGAAAGGTAAAGTAACTAAGGTTCTAGCAACTGGTAAAGTTATCGTTGAAGGTATCAACCTTGTTAAGAAGCACCAAAAGCCGGTTCCGGCTCTAGGTCAACAAGGTGGCATCGTTGAACAAGAAGCAGCTATTGATGCTTCTAACGTTGCAATCTTTAACGCAGCTACTGGTAAAGCTGACCGTATCGGTTTCCGTTTTGAAGATGGTAAGAAAGTTCGTTTCTTTAAGTCTAACAACGAAATCGTTTCTAACTAATAGAAGTAATTTGGAGTTCTACTATGGCGAAACTGCATGATTACTACAAGTCGTCTGTAGTCGCTGAACTGACCAAACAGTTTAGCTACACAAGCGTCATGCAAGTCCCTAGAATCGAGAAAATCACCCTAAACATGGGTGTTGGTGAAGCAATCAACGATAAGAAACTGCTAGAAAACGCAACTGCTGATATGGCAACGATCTCTGGTCAAAAGCCACTTATCACTAAAGCGCGTAAATCTGTTGCAGGTTTCAAAATCCGTGAAGGCTACCCTATCGGTTGTAAAGTAACCTTGCGTGGCGAACGTATGTGGGATTTTCTTGAGCGTTTAATTTCAATCGCTCTTCCACGTGTACGTGACTTCCGTGGCGTTAGCGCTAAGTCTTTTGACGGACGCGGTAACTACAGCATGGGCGTTCGCGAGCAAATCATCTTCCCGGAAATCGACTTTGATAAAGTTGATCGAGTACGCGGTCTAGACATCACTATTACGACGTCTGCTGGTACTGATGAGGAAGGCCGTGCTCTGCTGGCTGCCTTTAACTTCCCATTCCGTAAGTAAGGTGAAGGGTTACTGTTATGGCTAAAAATTCAATGAAAGCACGTGAAGCAAAACGTGCGAAGCTTGTAGCTAAGTTCGCTGAAAAGCGTTCAGCGCTTAAAGCTATCATTAGCGATGTAAACGCATCAGAAGAAGATCGTTGGAATGCGGTTCTTAAACTGCAATCTCTTCCACGTGATTCAAGTGCATCACGTCAGCGCAACCGTTGCAACCAAACTGGTCGTCCACACGGTTACCTACGTAAGTTCGGTCTAAGCCGTATTAAGGTTCGTGAAGCTTGCATGAAAGGCGAGATTCCGGGTCTTCGTAAGGCTAGCTGGTAATTGCCACTTAATCATTTGGAGTAAATCATATGAGCATGCAAGATCCGATTTCGGATATGCTGACCCGCGTTCGTAACGGTCAGGCAGCAAACAAAGTTGCTGTTAAAATGCCTTCTTCAAAGCTTAAAGTTGCAATTGCTGCACTACTAAAAGCTGAAGGTTACATCACTGATTTCGCTGTTGAAGGCGAAGTTAAACCTGAGCTTGAAGTTACTCTTAAGTACTTCCAAGCTAAACCAGTAATCGAGCAACTTAAACGTGTTTCTCGTCCAGGTCTACGTGTTTACAAGAAGAAAGATGAACTTCCTTCTGTAATGGGTGGTCTTGGTGTTGCTATCGTTTCAACTTCCAAGGGTCTTATGTCAGACCGTGCTGCACGTAAAGCAGGTCTTGGTGGTGAAATCATCTGCTACGTAGCGTAATAGGAGTAGAATATGTCTCGTGTTGCAAAAGCACCTGTCGCTATTCCAGCTGGCGTAGAGGTGAAACTAAACGGCCAAGAAATCACTGTAAAAGGTGCTAAAGGCGAACTATCTCGCGTTCTTAACGACGCAGTAGTTGTAGCTCAGGAAGAAAACAATCTTACTTTCGGTCCACGCGAAGGTGTAGTTAACGCATGGGCTCAAGCAGGTACTGCTCGCGCTCTAGTTAACAACATGGTTGTTGGCGTTACTGAAGGCTTTACTAAGAAGCTTACCCTTAAGGGTGTTGGTTACCGTGCTGCTATCAAAGGCAACGCTGTAGGTCTAACTCTAGGCTTCTCTCACCCTGTTGAGCATGAATTGCCAGAGGGTATTAAAGCTGAGTGTCCAAGCCAAACTGAAATCGTGATCACTGGTTGTGACAAACAACTTGTTGGTCAGGTTGCGGCTGACATTCGTTCTTACCGTGAGCCTGAACCTTACAAAGGTAAAGGTGTTCGTTACGCAGATGAAAATGTGCGTACTAAAGAAGCTAAGAAGAAGTAAGGTAACACTATGGATAAGAAAGCATCTCGCATCCGTCGTGCTACACGCGCACGTCGTAAGATTGCAGAACTGGGTGCAACTCGCCTAGTAGTACACCGTACTCCTCGTCACGTGTACGCTCAGGTTATTGCAGCTAACGGCTCTGAGGTTATCGCAGCAGCTTCTACTGTAGAAAAAGCGATCCGTGAGCAAGTTAAGAACACTGGTAACATCGATGCAGCTAAAGCAGTAGGTAAAGCTGTTGCTGAGCGCGCTCTTGAAAAAGGCGTAGAAGCAGTTGCATTTGATCGTTCTGGTTTCCAATACCACGGTCGAGTGGCGGCGCTAGCAGAATCTGCTCGCGAAGCTGGTCTGAAATTCTAAGGTAGGGTTGGAAGATGGCTAAAGAACAACAAGTTCAAGCGAATGATTTGCAAGAAAAGCTAATCGCAGTTAACCGCGTTTCTAAAACGGTTAAAGGTGGTCGAATCATGAGCTTTACTGCGCTAACAGTAGTTGGTGACGGTAACGGTCGTGTAGGTTTCGGTTACGGCAAAGCTCGTGAAGTACCTGCAGCGATCCAAAAAGCAATGGAAAAAGCTCGTCGTAACATGACTACGGTCGCGCTTAACGAAGGTACTCTTCACCACCCAGTGAAAGGTCGCCATTCGGGCTCTAAAGTTTACATGCAGCCTGCTGCTGAAGGTACTGGTGTTATCGCAGGTGGTGCGATGCGTGCAGTACTAGAAGTTGCTGGTGTACACAACGTTCTATCTAAAGCATACGGTTCTACGAACCCTATCAACATCGTTCGTGCTACGATCGATGCACTAGGTAGCATGAAGTCACCAGAGATGGTTGCTGCTAAACGTGGTCTAACTGTTGAATCTATTTCGGAGTAAGAACACCATGGCAACTATTAAAGTAACTCAAACTAAAAGCTCAATTGGTCGTCTACCTAAGCACAAAGCTACGCTTCGTGGTCTAGGTCTTCGTAAAATCAACCACACAGTAGAACTTGAAGATACTCCGTGCGTACGCGGTATGATCAACAAGGTTTACTACATGGTTAAAGTTGAGGAGTAATCAGAATGCGTTTGAATACTCTATCACCAGCTGCTGGTGCTAAGACTACTGCTAAACGTGTAGGTCGTGGTATCGGTTCTGGCCTAGGTAAAACTGGTGGCCGCGGCCACAAAGGTCAAAAGTCACGCTCTGGCGGCACTGTTCGTCCAGGTTTTGAAGGCGGTCAGATGCCTCTAAAACAACGTCTACCAAAATTCGGTTTCACTTCTCGTAAGAGCCTAGTGTCTGCTGAAGTTCGTCTAGCTGAGCTAGCGAAAGTAACTGGTGACGTAGTAGATCTAAACAGCCTTAAAGCTGCTAACGTTATCACTAAGAACATCGAATTCGTAAAAGTTGTTCTATCTGGTGAAATTAACAAAGCAGTGACTGTTAAAGGTCTACGTGTGACTAAAGGCGCTAAAGCTGCAATCGAAGCTGCAGGCGGTAAAATCGAGGAATAATCTCGAGGAACGAGGTACAGATGGCTAAGAAACCAGGACAAGATTTTCGTAGTGCTCAGAGCGGCTTAAGTGAACTAAAGTCGCGCTTATTATTCGTAATTGGTGCACTTTTAGTATTCCGAGCCGGCTCTTTCGTGCCGATTCCTGGTATTGACGCTGCTGTACTTGCCGATTTGTTCGAACAGCAAAAAGGTACCATCGTAGAAATGTTTAACATGTTCTCCGGTGGTGCTCTTGAGCGTGCATCTATATTAGCGTTGGGCATCATGCCGTATATTTCGGCATCTATTGTTGTCCAACTGCTAACTGTAGTTCATCCAGCGTTAGCTGAACTCAAAAAAGAGGGTGAAGCAGGCCGTCGTAAGATCAGCCAATACACACGCTACGGCACGCTTGTACTTGCAACATTCCAGGCTATAGGTATCGCAACAGGCCTACCGAACATGGTCGATAATCTGGTTGTTATCAACCAAACCATGTTTACGCTTATTGCTACCGTAAGTTTAGTAACCGGCACCATGTTCCTAATGTGGTTAGGTGAACAAATTACTGAGCGTGGAATTGGTAACGGTATTTCGTTACTTATCTTTGCAGGTATTGTTGCTGGATTGCCTTCTGCAATCGGTCAAACAATCGAGCAAGCGCGTCAAGGTGAATTGCATGTACTTCTTCTGTTGTTGATTGCTGTACTTGCTTTTGCAGTTATCTACTTCGTTGTTTTCATGGAGCGTGGTCAACGTCGAATCGTTGTAAACTACGCGAAGCGTCAACAAGGTCGTAAGGTATTTGCTGCACAAAGCACTCACTTGCCACTTAAAATTAATATGGCAGGTGTTATTCCAGCAATCTTTGCGTCAAGCATTATCCTGTTCCCAGGAACACTGGCTCAGTGGTTTGGTCAGAATGGTGAGAGCAGCGCGTTCGGTTGGTTAACTGACGTGTCTTTGGCTCTTAGCCCAGGTCAGCCTCTGTATGTAATGCTTTATGCAGCAGCGATAATTTTCTTCTGTTTCTTCTACACGGCGTTGGTATTCAACCCGCGTGAAACAGCAGATAACTTGAAGAAGTCAGGTGCATTCGTACCCGGCATCCGCCCAGGTGAGCAGACAGCTAAGTATATTGATAAAGTAATGACGCGTTTAACCCTTGCTGGTGCGCTTTACATTACCTTTATCTGTCTGATTCCGGAGTTCATGATGGTCGCGTGGAACGTACGTTTCTACTTCGGCGGTACATCGCTACTTATCGTAGTTGTTGTAATTATGGACTTTATGGCACAGGTACAGACTCATCTGATGTCTCAACAGTATGATTCTGTGTTGAAAAAGGCAAACCTAAAAGGCTACGGTCGTTAATTTAGGTTTCATTTACGGAGTTTAGCAATGAAAGTTCGTGCTTCCGTTAAAAAAATCTGCCGTAACTGTAAAGTTATCAAGCGTAACGGTGTCGTTCGCGTGATTTGCAGTGAGCCAAAGCACAAGCAGCGCCAAGGCTAATTAGCAGAAATTTTTACTTGAAATATAAGGTAGTGTCGAGTATATTCCTCGGCCTACCTTTTGCGTGCAAAAGAAGTAGTATTCCGCAGCGTATCCGAAACGGGCTTTGCTGCGGCTAATTCTTTTATGAAACACTAGGAGTGAATAATGGCCCGTATTGCAGGCATTAACATTCCTGATCAAAAACATGCTGTAATCGCACTAACTGCGATCTACGGCATCGGTAAGACTCGCTCTCAAGCTATCCTAGCTGAAGTGGGCATTGCTGAAGATGTTAAGATCAGTGAACTAACTGAAGAGCAGATCGATCAACTGCGTGATGGTGTAGCTAAGTACACTGTAGAAGGTGATCTACGTCGTGAAGTCTCAATGAACATCAAGCGTCTTATGGACCTTGGCTGTTACCGTGGTCTTCGTCATCGTCGCAGTCTACCACTACGTGGACAGCGTACTAAAACCAATGCTCGCACCCGTAAGGGTCCGCGTAAGCCGATCAAGAAATAATCGGGAAGGTAGAGTACAATGGCTAAACAACCAACTCGCGCTCGTAAGCGCGTACGCAAGCAAGTTGCAGATGGCGTTGCGCACATCCATGCTTCTTTCAATAACACAATCGTAACTATTACTGACCGTCAAGGTAACGCTCTAGCATGGGCTACTGCAGGTGGTTCAGGTTTCCGTGGTTCTCGTAAGTCTACTCCGTTCGCTGCACAGGTTGCTGCTGAGCGTTGTGCTGAAATGGCTAAAGAGTACGGTCTAAAGAACTTGGAAGTTATGGTTAAGGGTCCAGGTCCAGGTCGTGAATCTACTGTTCGCGCACTGAACGCTGCTGGTTTCCGCATCACAAACATCGTTGATGCTACACCAATCCCTCATAACGGTTGTCGTCCACCTAAGAAACGTCGTGTATAACGTTTTTTAGATTACTGGAGAAAGATCATGGCAAGATATTTGGGTCCTAAGCTGAAGCTTAGCCGTCGCGAAGGTACTGACTTATTCCTTAAGTCTGGTGTACGCGCGATCGATACCAAGTGTAAAATTGATAACGCACCAGGTGTACACGGCGCTCGTCGCGGTCGTCTATCTGAGTATGGCGTTCAGCTTCGTGAGAAGCAAAAAGTTCGTCGTATGTACGGCGTTCTAGAAAAACAATTCCGTAACTACTACAAAGAAGCTGCTCGCCTAAAAGGCAACACTGGTGAAAACCTACTTCAGCTTCTTGAAGGTCGTCTTGATAACGTAGTTTACCGCATGGGCTTTGGTGCAACTCGCGCAGAAGCACGTCAGCTAGTTAGCCACAAAGCTATCCTAGTTAACGGTAAAGTTGTAAACGTTCCTTCTTTCAATGTTGCGGCTAATGACGTTGTTTCTATCCGCGAGAAAGCTAAACAGCAATCTCGTATCAAGGCTGCTCTAGAAGTTGCTGAACAACGTGAAAAACCAACTTGGATTGAAGTAGATGGTGGTAAGATGGAAGGTACGTTCAAGCGTATGCCTGAGCGTTCAGATCTATCTGCTGACATCAACGAACAATTGATCGTCGAGCTTTACTCTAAGTAAGGTTTAAACTAAAGAGAGGACACAATGCAGGGTTCTGTAACAGAATTTCTTAAGCCACGTCTTGTTGACATCGAACAGGTTAGCACGACTCACGCAAAAGTAACTCTTGAGCCATTAGAGCGTGGTTTTGGCCATACTCTTGGTAATGCACTTCGCCGTATTCTTCTATCTTCTATGCCAGGTTGTGCTGTAACAGAAGTAGAAATCGAAGGCGTACTTCATGAGTACAGCACTAAAGAAGGCGTTCAAGAAGATATTCTTGAAATCCTACTTAACCTTAAAGGTCTTGCTGTACGCGTTGCCGAAGGCAAAGATGAAGTGTTCATTACTTTGAATAAATCAGGCTCGGGCCCTGTGGTTGCAGGTGACATCACCCATGATGGTGATGTAGAGATCGCTAACCCTGAACACGTAATTTGTCACCTAACAGATGACAACGCTGAGATCGCAATGCGTATCAAAGTTGAACGTGGTCGTGGTTATGTTCCAGCTTCGGCTCGTATCCATACTGAAGAAGATGAGCGTCCTATTGGTCGCCTACTGGTTGACGCTACGTACAGCCCAGTAGACAAGATTGCTTACTCTGTTGAAGCGGCTCGTGTAGAGCAGCGTACAGACCTAGACAAGCTTGTTATCGACATGGAAACGAACGGTACTCTAGACCCTGAGGAAGCAATCCGTCGTGCAGCTACTATCCTAGCTGAACAATTGGATGCGTTCGTAGATCTTCGTGATGTACGTGTACCTGAGGAGAAGGAAGAGAAGCCAGAATTCGATCCGATCCTACTGCGTCCTGTAGACGATCTTGAACTAACAGTTCGCTCTGCTAACTGTCTGAAAGCAGAAGCGATTCACTACATCGGTGATCTTGTACAGCGTACTGAGGTTGAGCTACTTAAAACGCCTAACCTTGGTAAAAAATCTCTTACTGAGATTAAAGACGTACTTGCATCACGTGGTCTTTCTCTTGGCATGCGCCTTGAGAACTGGCCACCAGCGTCTATCGCTGAAGATTAATCGATAATAGTTAGAAGGATTAGGTCATGCGCCATCGTAAGAGTGGTCGTCAACTCAACCGCAACAGCTCACATCGTAAAGCGATGTTTAGCAACATGGCTAGCTCTCTAGTACGTCATGAAGTTATCAAGACTACACTGCCAAAAGCAAAAGAGCTACGTCGCGTAGTTGAGCCTTTGATTACACTAGCTAAGACTGACAGCGTTGCTAACCGTCGTCTAGCATTTGCACGTACTCGTGACAACGAAGTAGTTGCAAAACTATTTAACGAACTAGGTCCACGTTTCGCTGCTCGTCAGGGCGGTTACACTCGTATCCTAAAAGCTGGCTTCCGTGCTGGTGACAAAGCTCCAATGGCTTACATTGAGCTTGTAGATCGCCCAGCTGCTGAAGAAGCTGCTGAGTAATCAGGTTCGTACGAACAAAAAAGCCGAGCATATGCTCGGCTTTTTTGTTTCTGGCAGACATAAACGTATCGGATTTATTTTCTAATGGAATGTTTGTTGCCGAAAAGTGCTTGAGATAGTCGCCCAACTATCGCGGTATAAAAAAGATTGACCTAGTGTGCCAACCCTTCAAATTTATCGCTACTCGCTACTGCCAAACAGCCCCTAAGCTATCCAGCAGTCCATTACTTGCTCCTTGGCTCTGCAGTGCGCTGATAATAATTGGAGCAAAGGTAGAGATGAGCGATGGGTCCATGCCTAATGCTGAGAATGCACTTTTAACTGTTTCATTATTGGCAATCATTGCTGTTAAGCCGCTTGATTGTAGAGAGTCAAAACCAGATATCAACCCCGCCATTTCATTGCTTTGACTGCTATTAAGCGAGTTTTGCGCCAGCGCTAACATTGAGCCTAGACCGCCAATGGCTTGTTCAGAAGAAATGTTGGCACTATTTTGCAGTGTAGAAACTAAATCGGTGCTGCCTCTATTTTGTGAAGACCATGTCTGAACCGCGCCCATTAAAGCGGCATTTGCTAAGCTGCTGTAGGCATTATCACTGCCTGCGTTGGTGTTGCTACCTGATTTAGTTTGGCATCCCATTAACGCCATGCTCACGATCGCTACCAGTACAATTTTCTTATTCATCTTCTTTCCTTAATAAAACGAGATCATTGATAGATCTGTCGAATAAGTATCATACATAAAAAACGGCGACACAATGGCCGCCGTTTTGTTCGCTTTAATTTGCTGGAAATTAAAGGATATCTAGTAGTTCTACTTCAAATACTAGAGCTGCAAATGGTGGAATTGCAGCGCCAGCGCCACGTTCACCGTATGCAAGATCTTGTGGGATGTATAGTTTCCACTTTGAACCAACAGGCATCAGTTGTAGTGCTTCAACCCAACCTTTGATAACGCCAGTCACTGGGAACTCAGCTGGTTGACCGCGAGATACTGAGCTGTCGAAAACGGTACCGTCAGTTAGCTCACCGTGGTAGTGAACGCGAACTTGCTTGTCTGAAGTTGGGATTTCACCAGTACCTTCAGTGATCACTTCGTATTGAAGACCAGATTCAAGAACCGTTACTTCTGGACGTAGAGCGTTATCTTTTAGGAACGCTTCGCCGTCTGCAGCAGCTGCCTTTGCTGCTTCTTGGCGTGCAGCTTCAACACGAGTGTGTAGCTCTTGAAGAGCGTTGTTGATCTCGTCGATTTCGATAGCTGGTTGCTCACCAACTAGTGCTGTAGCGATACCGGCAGCGATGGCGTCAACGTTTAGACCTTCTAGACCAGAACCAGCAAGTTGCTGACCCATCTGTAGACCGATACCGTAGCTAGCTTTTTGCTCTACAGTGTCAAATTTAACTTCAGACATGATGTCTCTCTTTGTATGGTGTATAAAGCAGTAAAGGATACCAGTAATGGCGCCATGATGAAACGGTCGTTCCCATATAGTCTGTCGAGTAGGGGAATGTGAGATTAAGATCGACTTTCTATGACTTGATAGCAAGTTTTGACCCAGCGATTACTTTGTTGAGCGAAAATTCCTATACTCATGGGGGCTTGGTTTTTATACTTAGAGCGAAATCCGTTTGGAGACAAGGTGCGATGAATCGCAGAAAAAAGAAAAAACAGCAGCAAGTTGATTACGTTGATGTAGTGAAGAAAAAGTTTAGTGCTATTGATTGGCTCAAACTAAAGGGGGCAGTCCTACAACGCTGGAACCTGCTTCCTAAACTTCACCAACGTGGTTTAATGATCTTAGTGCCTGTCTTGCTGGTTTTATTGGTGATTCCGTTACCCGATTCGACGGGTGGTACTAAATTACAAACCTCGCCAGTCCAACGAGTCGAGATTGACATTGATACACGCAGTTTGAGCGAGCAACAAAGCAGACAGCAGCAATCACTGGCTTCTGACACTTGGAAGGAGTATCAGGTTAAGAGTGGTGATACATTGGCGCAAGTGTTTCGCAGCAATGGTTTAGCAATGGCGGATCTCAACGCTTTAGTAAAAGTAGAAGGTGCGGACAAACCTCTAAGCCAAATTAAGCAAGGGCAGCTTGTCCGCTTTAAGTTAGCGGAGAATGGGCAATTGGATATCCTTCAACTCGAAAAGAACAATCAGTCTGTTATGTTCTTCCGTCTTTCTGACGGTGGCTTTGGTCGTAGTAAGTAACTCATCCTTCCGCTTTTTATCAGTGTTTGCCACGGGGCAAGGGGTAGCATAATCATGGTTATCCCTATCACTGTCAGCCAGTCTGGCACTTCGTCAAAATAAACCACGCCAATAATAACGACGAATACTAACCCTGAATTTTCTGCTACAGAAATCTGGCTTGCTGGCGCTCGTCGATAAGCCATGACCGCCAACCCGTTGTAACTCAAAATTAATCCAGCACTTGCCAAAATCAGCATGATTTGCTGATAGGTTATCGGCGCCCAGTAAATCAAGGCTAATACCGATGAGAGAGGCAGAGATAGCAATGATGTCCAAAATAACGTGCTGATGATGGTCTGTTCCGCCGGTAATTTACGCGCAGTGACGTTGAAGAGTGCCAGAGTTAACGTTGTTCCTAAGGCAAACGTCGCCGCCCAATGAAATTCTGAAGGCCTGAGAACCACTAATACACCGACAAAACCGAACAGTGATGCGGCCGCACGCGTCCAAGCGATTTTCTCTCCTAGAAGCAATACAGCTAGCGGTAGCATCAATAAAGGGGCGGCATAAAAGACTGCGTTTGCCGTCGCTAGGGTCAGGTGAGTGATGGCAATGACCATGCATCCACTGCCAATCAATATCAGTTGTGCACGGAATAAGTTGAGACCTGGGCTATAGAGCTTTTTCTGAGTCGGCTTTTGTTGCCACCAAAAGGGAAAGATCACTAAAGTTGAAAGCAGTTGGCGAACGAAAACATACTGGAAGGTAGACACATCACCATCCAGTAATTTTACTGCGACATCAGACAAAGATGCCGCTAAGTTGCCTACGATAAGCAGGAGGATCGCGACATAGGTCGCTGAAGCTGCCACGTCTATTTGTCCAACTTCATATCAATATGTGGGATATCGTCTTCAAGATACATATCTGAGGTTTGGACAAAGCCATGTTGCTGATAAAAGTCAGCCAGATGCTCTTGTGCACCAATCTCTATTTTCTCTCCTGGCCACAAAGATTCACACCCAGCCAATGCTTGCTTGAGTAACTGATGGCCAAGCCCGCCACCTCTATGGCTTGCTAAGGTAGCAACGCGTCCAATGCTGACACTTGGATAGCTTAATCCCTTCGGTATCAACCGAGCGCACGCAACCAACAGCCCATCTTTATAACCAAGTAGATGATATACACCCTCTTGATGATCTTTGTCATCCAGCTCGGGGTATGGGCATGTTTGCTCAACGACAAATACATCCACTCTGAGTTTAAGTAGTTGATAAAGCTGAGTGGTTGTCAGCTGTGAAAAGGGAGTTAGTAGCCAAGTGACCATAGGTGTTTTGCCTTGTTGATATCTGTTAAGGCGAATGTAGCAACTCAATCGCTTGGCGACATTAACAATTGTTAATTTTGGTGGCGATTTTTGATACGACTCAAGCTGATTGGTGTGATGCCTAGGTAAGCAGCGACTTGATAGTCATTGAGCCGTTCAAGCAATTCGGGGTAATGCTGGCAGAAAAGTTGGTAACGTTCCTCCGGGCTGTAGAGCAGCATAAATCGTTCTTTGTTTTCTTTATACATTAACTGAGTTTCGAGCAGCTTTAGGTAAATGCTGTGTTTTTCATCTCGCCACTGACGGAGGGCGGCAATAGGGAGAGAAATCATGGTGCAGGGCGTAAGAGATTCGAGTAGATAAGGTGAGGCCTGCTGTTTGATTAGGCTTTCAAAACCGATAAGCCAGTCATTTTCCCAATAGAACTCTTTGCTGAACTCTTTGCCTTTTTCCGTCAAGTAACATGAATGACAGATACCTGATACGAGAAAATAGATCTCTTCTGCCACCTGCCCTTGATGTAGCAGGATATGACGGGTCGGCAGCTCAAGTTGTCGTGCTGACAGAATCAGTTGATCAACTTCTTGGCTGGTAAATCCATTGTGGGTCAATTGCTGTCGAAAGTTTTCAAACATGGCGTGTTTATCTTTGAATGGGATAGGTAGAGATTCTAGCGCACTTCCCCAACTCGCTACCATTGACCTGTGATGAAAAAAAAGCCGCAACGAACAGTGCGGCTTTGTTTCAATGGAAAAGAGGGTTATTTCTGAAGGTCGATTTGATAAACCGCGAAACCTACATCATCAGTGCCGATGCGTTTCATTGGATACTGGCCTTTTTCTTCGATGAACTTCGCCGCCTTATCACTTGGTGAAGTCTCAAAACGGATGTCCAGTTTCTTATCTGACTTAATTGGTGCAAATGACCAGTTGTTGTCTGCGCTTGGCGTGAATTCACCTTTTTCGTTGCTTACGCGAGTAATGTAAGCCGCGATTACTGAACGGTTTTCATCTGGTGAGTCAAACGCGACAAAATCAGAGCCTGTGCCAGGGAACTTATTGCTGTATGCACGGTAGTTGTTTGTCGCGATGATGAAGTCTTGCTTCATATCGATTGGCTTACCTTGATAAGTAAGATTAACAATACGTTCAGCACCTTCGTTGATCACCTTGCAGTCGCCGTCATATTTCGCCGGCTTAGTGACATCAATTTGATAGTTCAGGCCATCAATAACATCGAAGTTGTAGGTACGGAAACCATCCCAGTCAATCAGACTTTGTGGCTCAGTGCTGTTGATATCAATTTGCTTAAACTGACCCGCTGTACACTCTAACCACTCTTTCACTTCAGTGCCGGTTACTTTCATCGCCACGAGAGTGTTCGGGTATAGGTAAAGGTCTGCTGCGTTACGGAAAGTCAACTGACCAGATTCGACTTCAGTGAAGTTACCCGGATCATTTTTACGACCGCCAGCTTTAAATGGTGCAGCAGCAGAAAGAACAGGAATGTCTGCTAGGTCAGGATCGCCTTGGATAAAGCGCTCAACGTAATCCTTTTGTGCAAGGTTAACAATTTGTACTGTTGGATCGTCTTGTACTAATGCTAAGAAGCTGTACATCACGTCGTTAGCTTTACCGATTGGCTGGTTAACGAAATCGCGAGTCCCTTTGTGGTCAGCTTCAAGCGCTTTAACCATCTCAGCATCTGCTTCTGCAAGTGAAGTTTTTGTTTTCTTGTCGTAGATCGGACGAGCTTCAGTTTGGCCTTTTACAACCGTCCATTTACCGCCTTTTTCTTTCAGTTCAAGATCAATGACACCAACGTGGCTACCCCAGCGACCTGGCATAACTGCAGCTACACCATTGATGGTACCGTTTGTGTTATCAATACCTGGAATGTTATCGAAGCCTTTTCCTGGGAATACAGCATGAGAGTGACCAAAAGCAATCGCGTCGATACCATCTACTTGAGAAAGGTAGTAAGTAGAGTTTTCTGCACCTACTTTATGTGGGTCTGAAGATACGCCAGAGTGCGGAATCGCAACGATGACGTCGGCACCTTCAGCTTTCATTTGAGGCACTAGCTTATCAGCCGTTTCTTTGATGTCTTTAGCGAAGACTTTGCCTTCTAGGTTTTTCTTATCCCACACCATGATTTGCGGTGGAACAAAGCCGATGTAACCCACTTTGATTTCGTGTTCTACGCCATCAACGTCTTTAAATGTATGAGATTTAATGATGTATGGTTTGAAGTAATGCTCGCCAGTTTTCTTGTCGAATACGTTTGCGCTGACATAAGGGAAATCAGCGTCGTTGATAGTTTCTGCAAGGAACTCTAAACCGTAGTTAAACTCATGATTACCAATGTTACCCACATCGTAATTCAACTGGTTCATCGCTTTGTATACTGGGTGTACCTCGCCTTTTTCAATGCCTTTCGCTGCCATATAGTCTCCCATAGGGCTGCCTTGAATTAGGTCACCATTATCAACAAGTACACTGTTTTCTACTTCGGCACGAGCTTGTTTAACCAGAGTAGCAGTGCGAGTAAGACCAATCTGTTGCGATGGCTTGTCTTTGTAGTAGTCATAGTCCATGACGTTAGTGTGAATATCAGTCGTTTCGACAATACGAAGTTTGATCGTATCTGCCATTACTGGACCAGCCATGGCCAACATACCACCAAGTACTGCAAGAGACAGGGGGTTCACTGCTGCTTTCATTTTTTAAGCTCCGATAGCGTTAAATAAGACCCGTCTAATTTAACAAAATGAAGTGAAACAATTGTTTCACTAGGTAATTAATTGTGATCTAGAGCAGTTATGTATTGGTGTTATGCAAAGAATCTCTCAAAATTCGATAAAGGGAATATGGTACGGTTTATTGTTCTTATCAGAAATTGATATAAAAAATGAAATTTTAGAATTTCAGGTAATAAAGATACAGATACATAATGCTTCCATAGACATTGAAGGATGACATTATGGCTCGCAAGGAAACCGTTTCTCAATTCCCTTTGAACGCTCAACGTGCACAGCGTAGCAATCAGATGGATTTAAATACTTTTGGTCGCAGCGTGCTCGGTAAAGGTGAAGTAGCACTTATCGGTGCAGGCCCTGGTGACGTAGAGTTGCTAACGCTGAAGGCAATGCGTTTCTTACAGCAAGCGGATGTCGTGCTATACGACTATCTTGTTTCTGAAGACATTATGTCTCTCCTTCCTAGTGACACGATTACGGTGTGTGTTGGTAAGCGCGCTGGCCACCATAGTGTCCCTCAAGAAAAAACCAATCAGCTATTGGTGGACTTTGCTAAACAAGGTCACCGTGTCGCTCGCATCAAGGGCGGTGATCCGTTTATTTTTGGCCGCGGTGGTGAAGAGCTTGAAGTATTGGCGGACGCTGGAGTTTCTTTTCATGTTGTTCCTGGTATTACCGCCGCAGCGGGTGCGACAGCTTATGCGGGCATACCGTTAACCCATAGAGATTACGCTCAATCAGCAATGTTTATAACAGGGCATTTGAAAGCAGAAAGTGACCAGATGGACTGGTCTACGTTGGCTCGCGGCAACCAAACGCTGGTGATCTATATGGGCTTAATGAAGTCTGACTATATTGAGCATCAGTTGATTGAGCACGGCCGTAGCCCTGAGACTCCAATCGCCATTATTGAGCGTGGGACTCAGTCAACCCAAAGAATATTCAAAGGTCAGCTATCTCAACTGGCTGAACTTGCAAAAGACGCGCAATCGCCGTCTCTCATCGTCATTGGTGAAGTGGTGTCACTGTCAGACAAGCTGGCGTGGTTCACTCCACAGCCTAGCGTACAACAGCGCCAATTCGCATAACTCATTATTTGATTAGTCAGAAGCTCGTATTGAGCCGTAAAGGAAGCACTAACATGGACCAAGAACGTTTAACCCACCTCAAGCAACTCGAAGCGGAGAGTATTCATATCATCCGTGAAGTGGCGGCTGAGTTTGATAACCCAGTGATGATGTACTCGATCGGTAAAGATTCGTCGGTAATGTTGCATCTCGCTCGCAAAGCTTTCTACCCAGGAAAGATCCCGTTCCCGCTGCTGCACGTGGATACTGACTGGAAATTTAAAGAGATGATTGAGTTTCGTGATCGTACGGCTGAAAAGTATGGTTTTGAGCTTTTGGTGCATAAGAACCCTGAAGGTTTAGCGATGGGATGTAGTCCGTTTACGCACGGCTCATCTAAGCATACCGATATTATGAAAACACAAGGCCTGAAACAGGCTCTGAATAAATATGGTTTTGATGCGGCTTTTGGTGGAGCTCGTCGAGATGAAGAGAAATCACGTGCTAAAGAGCGTGTCTATTCGTTCCGCGATAAGAACCACACTTGGGATCCAAAGAATCAACGTCCAGAGTTATGGCGTACTTACAACGGTCAGATCAACAAAGGTGAAAGCATTCGTGTCTTCCCGCTATCGAACTGGACTGAACTGGATATCTGGCAATACATCTACTTGGAGAACATCGACATTGTTCCGCTGTATCTAGCAGAAAAGCGTCCTGTTGTTGAGCGTGATGGCATGCTGATCATGGTGGATGATGATCGTATGAAGTTAGAGCCGGGAGAAGTGATTGAAGAGAAGAGCGTACGTTTCCGTACTCTTGGCTGCTACCCGCTTACGGGGGCGATTGAGTCAGATGCGAATACGTTAACTGGCATTATTGAAGAGATGTTGGTGGCAACATCGAGTGAACGTCAAGGCCGCGCGATCGACCACGATCAGTCTGGATCGATGGAACTGAAAAAACGTCAAGGCTACTTCTAATTTAGGATCTAAGGAAAGAAACATGAACAGCGTAGTAGAAGCTCAATTAGAAGAGCTAGGTATCGAAGGTTACCTTACACAGCATCAATACAAATCACTGCTTAGATTCCTTACCTGTGGATCAGTAGATGATGGCAAAAGTACTTTAATCGGCCGATTACTGCATGACTCAAAGCAGATCTATGAAGATCAGTTAGCGGCCGTACATAACGACAGTCAACGTGTGGGCACAACTGGCGAGCGTCCTGACCTAGCGTTGTTGGTCGATGGATTACAGGCAGAGCGAGAGCAGGGGATCACGATTGATGTCGCGTACCGTTACTTCTCTACCCAAAAACGTAAGTTCATCATTGCCGACACCCCGGGGCATGAACAGTACACACGCAATATGGCAACAGGGGCATCAACGTGTGATCTGGCGGTGATCTTAATTGACGCACGTAAAGGTGTGTTGGATCAAACTCGTCGTCATTCGTTTATCTCAAATCTATTGGGTTTAAAACACTTTGTTGTTGCCGTGAACAAAATGGATCTTGTCGACTACTCACAGCAACGATTTGAACAGATCCGCGACGAATATTTGGAGTTTTCTAAGAATCTACAGGGTGAAATCGATATTCAGATTTTACCGCTGTCGGCTTTAGAGGGTGACAATGTTGTAGATGCAAGTGAGAACTTGAGTTGGTTCGAAGGTCCATCTTTGCTTGAGATCCTTGAAACGGTAAACGTTGATCGTGACAAGGCCGTTGGTGAGTTCCGTTTCCCAGTCCAGTATGTGAATCGACCAAACCTAGATTTCCGTGGTTTCTCTGGCACGATTGCGTCAGGTTCTATCAACGTTGGTGATGAGGTTAAGGCGTTACCTTCAGGCAAAACATCGAAAGTTGCTCGTATTGTGACTTTTGATGGCGACCTAGAGCAGGCACAAGCTGGACTGGCAGTGACGCTCACTTTGGAAGACGAAATTGATGTTAGCCGTGGTGATCTAATTGTTCTAGAAAAGGCGCAGATTGAATCGAGTAACCATCTCCTAGCTGATGTGGTTTGGATGACAGAGCAACCGCTTCAGCCGGGGCGTGAGTATGACATCAAGATTGCTGGCAAGAAAACAGTGGGTCGTGTTGAGTCCATTCGTCATCAGTATGACATCAATAACCTTTCAACCCATAGTGCGGTTGAATTACCACTCAACGGTATCGGTTTGTGTGAATGGACGCTGACTGAGTCAGTGGCACTCGATAGCTACACCTCATGCCAAGATACTGGTGGGTTTATCATTATTGACCGCTTAACCAATGTGACAGTTGGTGCTGGCTTGGTACGTGAAAGCTTGACTCAGGTGGAAACGAAAGTCGGTGATTTCTCTGCATTTGAGATCGAACTTAACGCGTTAATCCGCAAGCATTTCCCACACTGGGAATCAAAAGATATCAGTCAGTTACTTAAGTAACCGTCTTACTGGTAGGGAAGTAATATGTGGCAACAAGGATTTGTGTTAGCAATATTATTAGGCATAGTAACCTGCCTGTTGGCTACGCGGATTAAACCGAGTTATATCTTCGCAGGTGCAGCATTCATTGCTTTTCTTGGCGGAATGATTGAGCTCGGTGATGTTGCCACGAATTTTACTAACTCTTCTCTACTGACTTTGGTGCTGCTGATTTTGGCTTCAGCAGCATTGGAGAAAACGCGTTTGGTGAGTTGGGTCAGTCGTTCATTGTCTAATGGTCGTCTAGCCACTGTGGTTGCAAAACTTGGAATTTCAACCGCGTTACTCTCTTCATTTACCAATAACACCGCGGTGGTAGTATCTCTGATTGGTGCCATTAAGCGCAATCAGCAGCATGCCCCATCTAAACTGTTGATCCCTCTCTCTTATGCGGCGATTTTGGGTGGTACGCTCACTTTGATCGGTACATCCACAAACTTGATCATCAATAGCTTTGTTGAAGATGCCGGTTTGCCGAGTTTAGGTTTTTTTGCCCCCACGTTGATCGGTTTGTCTGTGCTGCTTGGTGGCTTGATGATCTTGATCCCCATGAGTTACTTTCTGCCTGATTATGAAGATCATACACAGGATGAGCTGCCTTATTTCTTAGAAGCGCGCGTCGAGCCTGGTTCGCCGCTAGTTGGACGTAGCATCAGTGAAAACAACCTACGTGCGTTACGTAAGTTGTTCTTGGCTGAAGTGGTTCGTGATGGTCAGACTATGCCTTCGGTCGAACCTGATTTTGTCCTTCAAGCTCGTGATCGATTGTTGTTTTGTGGTGATATCGAAAGTGTCGCCACTTTACAGGAGATTCAAGGTTTAACCCTATTTGGTCAGCACCACCTTAATGGACAAGGGTTTGTTGAAGTCGTTGTCAGCTCTTCGGCCAGTTTCTGTAATAAGACGCTGAAATCGAGTCATTTTCGAGATCGATTTGATGCAGTAGTGGTAGCTATTCGTCGTGGCCACGAGCGTTTGCAAGGTGGCTTGGGGAATATCACTCTAAATGCAGGGGATACCTTAGTACTTGTTCCTGGTAAGCGTTTTGAACAAGAGAGACAAGCCCATCGCAAAGAGTTTGTGTTGATCAATGCGCTTGGTTCAAGTGCTCGTCTAGACACGAATAAATCGACTTGTGTGTTATTGGGTTTTGCTGGTGTCATATCCTTAGCTTTGCTTGACTTGTTTCCATTGATAAAAGGTTTGTCCGTCTTTCTTTTAGCGGCGCTCTTTTCTGGCGTCATCCAACTTGCCGAATTGCGTAGACGCTTTCCCATCGATATTGTTGTGATCGTTGGTTCGGCACTGTCAATCGCACAACTGATGTTGTCATCCGGTTTATCGGTCAGTTTGGGTCAGATGTTTATTGAAGGATTCAATGGGTGGGGAGTCTTTGGTGCTTTGGTTGCGACTTACTTGCTTACTCTTATTTTAACTGAGCTTGTTACTAACAATGCTGCGGCCGCATTAGCATTTCCAATTGGTTACAGTATGGCTTTGGGCTACGGGGTCGATCCTATGCCATTTATTATGGCGGTGTTGTTTGGTGCAAGTGCGAGCTTTATTTCACCCTACGGTTATCAAACTAACCTTTTGGTTTATAGCGTAGGAAATTACAAAATTACTGATTATGTTCGAGTGGGAATTCCTTTATCGATTGTTTACTCCGTGTTGGTGTTAACGCTGATTCCACTCTTCTTTCCGTTTTAAAAGGACTCAATTATGACTACGGAAACACCGACTAAAGACGAAAATGTTGTTTGGCATCATCACTCGATTGACAAAGAATTTCGCGCCAAACTCAAAAGACAGCAACCCGTTGTACTTTGGTTTACTGGCTTGTCTGGCGCAGGTAAGTCGACCGTCGCCGGTGCTCTAGAAACGCGTTTGGCTGAATTGGGGCATCACACTTACTTGTTAGATGGAGACAATGTTCGTCATGGTTTGTGTAGTGATCTCGGGTTCTCTGAGCAAGATCGCCGTGAAAACATCCGTCGCATCGGTGAATTGGCTAAGCTGATGGCGGATGCTGGTTTGATCGTCTTGTCCGCTTTTATCTCTCCTCATCGTGCAGAGAGGCAGTTGGTACGTGAAATGCTGCCAGAGGGCGAGTTTTTAGAAGTGTTCGTCAATACTTCATTGGAAGTGTGTGAACAAAGGGATCCTAAAGGTCTGTATAAAAAAGCGCGTGCAGGGGAGATTACTAATTTTACTGGTATCGATTCTGAGTATGAAGCACCACTCAATCCAGAAATTGATCTTCGGGCAGGTGAAAAGTCAATTGATGAGCTGGTTGATGACTGCTTACAAGTTTTGAAAGCCCGTAAGGTGATTGCATAAATAAAAAACGCTTCTCTAGAGAAGCGTTTTTTTATTTGTTTATCTGTTAAGGGTTATTCAAAACAGATCTCAATAAATGCGTTACCCCATTGAGAAGTGAACGGCATGATAATGATAGAACCTTCGCACTTGTGACGGATGGTGTGGCCTTTACCAGAGACAACGACAGGCGTCGCCATATCAAAATCAAAACCACTTTCGGCTAGGATACGTTTTGCACCACCCGTTACCATGTTAGTGATTTCACCCACCATGTCTGTCACTTCATCGTTCAGCCCATTAGGGCGTTCACCAAGCATATTCTGCATAATTTCAAGAGCGAGGTTTTCATCGAAAGTAATCGACATAGAACCGCGGCTTTGCGGACCTACCATCCCGATTAAACCTGAAACATCTCCACGTGCAATTTCATCTTTTTTGACACGAGGTTTCTGTGGCTTCAATTCCAGTGAAGCCATCGTTTTCAAAACATTCATCAATGAAGCTAAAAACGGGTTTACAAATTCAGCGCGCATAATCTTCTTCTATATCTTATTTCGCTTTGTCAGAGGCACATGACTGACAAATACCATGTGATTCAATAACGTGATTGTTGATGGAAAAACCATGTACTTCCGCATTCTTCTTTAGCAAGGCTACCAAACTATCATCTTGCAGTTCAATAACGTTGCTGCATCTGTCGCAAATCAAAAGATGCGAGTGATGCTTATGGGCATTGCAGGAGCAGCATTGAATATAGCTGTTGGTTGATTCAACACGGTGGATGAATCCCTGTTCGAGCAAAAAGTCCAAGGCTCGATACACAGTAGGTGGTTTGGCCTGGGGTTCACTTACTTTTAACTCGTCTAAAAGCTCATAAGCACTTGCAGCCTTTGGACTTGAGCAAATCAGCTCAAACACTCTTTTGCGTTGGGCGGTAAGCCTTACGCCTCTGGCTGCACATATATCTTCTATTTGCTTTACTAACTGCTGGTCCAAACTTATCACCGTTACCAATGGACATTTTTAATAATATACCATTTCTTGCGGTTTATCGTCGCTCTGTAGGTAATATCAATTCGCTATGTCAGCAGGTTACTTATTCGAAGGATGAATAGTAGTAGCCTGACTTTAATGGCATAAGTTACATTATCTACAATAAAAACGATACAAATTACAGCATTTTACTCACTTCTCATTGCCGGCTTGTGTCCAAGATCTGTAAACCGCGCTCAAAATCAAATTCTTCCAGTGCCTTAGTCAGCTCAGAGAGCTGGTTTCGCGACAAACCAATTTGCTGCCCAGATTGCAGTCCATTGATGATAGAAATTAACACGCTACCTCGTTAGTTTTATTTTTTATTGACTGTATTGACAATATGGAGATGGTTTCACATATTTATATCAGCTTTGATTCATCAACAGAGGCTAGGTTGAGACTTATGGATAGATCAAACTTAAGGACGTTGGTCGATAGCATTCATGCTGAAATCAGTAACGATAGGCTACACGGATTACACCGAACCAGTGTAGCATTGAAAGAAGCGATGACTGAATCAGACCGTAGAGAGCTTGTGCAGTATTTTAACTATTTCTCGGTTTGTACGTTCACTGACAACGAATTGATCTTGGAGTATCCCAGTCTTACACTATAAAAATGTTGGCTAACCGAAGGGTTGGCCTTTTTTATTTCGACACAGTGTTGATCCAACCACTACGTCATGGTGGCATGCTCTTATGCACTTTAACTGGTGTAGATAGACAAGCACATGATCTATCAATAGATAACTTAACCGCTTATTGTCATTCCTTAGTATTCCCTCATTTTTCCTGAATGTTTTCTCTTCTGTGTGTATAATCGCGGATTCTGTTTTGACCACGATGCTCACTGTATAGCGAGACTCACCTTATGAAACCTGACAATACTAGTAAATACGCGGCTAACCGCTTTTCCATTGCACCCATGCTCGATTGGACGGATCGACACTGCCGTTACTTCCACCGCTTGTTGACTAACGAGACTCTGCTTTATACAGAGATGGTCACCACGGGGGCAATTATTCATGGTAAAGGTGACTTCCTAGCATATAACCAGGAAGAGCATCCAGTCGCCCTGCAATTAGGCGGTTCAAATCCTAAGGACTTGGCTACTTGCGCTAAACTGGCGGCAGAGCGTGGCTACGATGAGATTAACTTAAACGTTGGCTGTCCATCTGACCGTGTACAGAATGGCCGCTTTGGTGCTTGTCTAATGGGCGAGCCTCAGTTGGTGGCAGACTGTGTTGCAGCTATGCGTGATGTGGTTGATGTACCTGTAACAGTAAAGACCCGTATTGGTATTGATGATCAAGATTCGTATGAATTCCTGACAGACTTTGTTTCTATCGTCTCAGAGAAAGGCGGTTGTGAGCAATTTACTATCCATGCCCGTAAAGCTTGGCTTTCTGGCCTTAGTCCAAAAGAGAACCGAGAGATCCCACCACTGGACTACCCACGCGCATATCAACTAAAGAAAGACTTCTCTCATTTAGTGATCGCTGTGAATGGTGGCGTTAAAACTCTGCAAGAGACTAAAGAGCACTTGCAGCATCTTGATGGTGTGATGGTAGGGCGCGAAGCATATCAGAATCCCTATATCTTAGCTGAGGTCGATCAACAGATCTTTGGATTAGATAAGCCAATTAAAAAGCGTACTCAGGTTGTGGAAGAAATGTATCCATACATTGAACAGCAGCTTTCGAATGGGGCGTACTTAGGTCATATTACTCGTCATATGTTGGGTTTGTTCCAGAACATGCCGGGTGCTCGTCAATGGCGCCGCCATATTAGTGAAAACGCTCATAAGCCAGGATCGGGCATAGAAGTGGTCGAAGCGGCACTAGCGAAAATTCCAAAAGAGTTGAATGTGTAAAAATTACCTACGGGGTTGGTGAAAATTACCATTATCTATCGAAGAAAAGAGTGCTATTTAATAGCGCTCTTTTTTATTTTTCTATATTTTCAATGTCTTAGCATGTTGGTCAAGGTTGGCACGCATCCTGAAACAGAGGTTAGTAACAACAAAGGAGATTGATATGTTTGAGCTAATCTTTATTTTGGTATTTGTAGCAACATTACTGGTCACTGGAGTGACTATGGTTACCGTGTTTGTCGGAGTTGCTTTTTCTCTGGTAGTCATGTTGCTTTTAGGAATGGTTGGCGCAGTGATCAAGCTCATTCCATGGTTGATTATGATTGCTATTGGCGTTTGGTTCTTCAAGAACTATGTGGTTCAGCCTCGATAACAGGACTCTACTGAGAAATATTTACTGGCTAGAGGTATGTCTATGTTAGAATTTGACGAACATCATACTTATCTAGCCATGTGCAGCTCGATTCGGGGCTGTCTGAAGTGAATACTTGGAGAACTAATCCCATGGGTTTTAAAACCGCCAGTGCATTCGCCATCGCCATCGCGGCTGTCGTTTCTGCGTCAGCTTTCGCTGAGTCCTCTCTAACAACTAAGTTTGGCGCTGAAGCGTGGCTAACAGACACTAAAGTGAACGAGGTCACTCGAGATGGTAATACAACACCAAGTGTTTATGTAGCGGTTGAACACGGTATCAAATATGTGCCTGATGCACGTCTGCGCTACACGAGCGTTGATGCTGATTACATGGCTTTTGATAAACTGGATTTAACTTTGTACTACTGTGTTATGGAGCATGATTTAATGCATTTCGATGCGGGTATGACGTTCAGTGACCTAGGTAATACTAAATATATCAACCCTGAAAATAGCGCTAGCACAACGTTTGATAAAACCATTTGGGCTTGGTACGGTTATGCAGAAATCACGGTGCCTAACACCAATTTCGATGTCATCGGTGAAATGAACTTTGGTGATAGTAGCGGTATTAAGAGTACCGACTTGATGGCAGGTGTACAGTACCGCTTACCTGTTGGTGAGAATACATTGGCTTTCCGTGGTGGTTACCGCGTGATTGATTTGGAGTCGGAAGAGTTCCCGAATACTAAGGGCGACCCGTTTATTTTTGCTAATGGCTTCTTTGCTGGCGCAGAGTTTTCTTTCTAAACATCTGAGTCTATTTTTTAAAACGTCGCTATCTAAAGCGGCGTTTTTTTATATCTATTGATTATATCCGTTCATTTCGTTTAGCACTTTTTCTGTCATTGGCCATGCTTAATAAGGAATTTTCGCCAGAGAAAGGAACCTCATGACTATCACTGAACTTCGAAATCTATATCGTGAGAATCAGCTAGTAGAAGCCATTATCGAGCCTTCAGCACAAGAAGGAAGCTGGATTGTGGAATTTCGCCATGCTCGTGGTGGCTTTGTTCTTCTGACCGACTCTCACGGTGAAGAGTGTCATTATATGGACCTCGATCTAGCGTCAAAGTCAGCAATGGCGGTAGGTTTCAAGCAGGTTCGCGTAGAGGCAAAATAGCATTTGATGATTGTTGTCTCCCTATTCTTTAATTCAAAAAGTTATAAAACATTCACTTCTATTCTTTCTTGTTATTAAAGAGAGTGGTTAATCTATCATCACGCAATGAATAGGGATGTCGAGACCATGTCTTTAAACAAGAACGTGTCCTCTCAAGGAAACACGCCACAAGAACTACCATCGATCGCAGCACCTCTGAATGATCAACAGCTGAACTCGCTACAACAGACCGTTGCAGACTTGTCTTCTCAGCAGTTGGCATGGGTGAGTGGATATTTTTGGGGATTGGCCCAAACACAGACCGTGTCTGCTGCCGCACCAATCAACCAAGCCGTTGCTGCTGTAGCGGCAAAGCCTGCTGGCAAACTATCAATTATTTTTGCTTCACAAACCGGCAATGCTAAAGGTGTTGCAGAAGCGCTAGAGCAAGAAGCAAAAGCCTTGGGTATTGAAGCAGAGCTATTCGATGCCAGTGACTATAAAGGTAAGAACCTAGCCAAAGAAACACATGTAATTATTGTGGCTTCAACGAATGGTGAAGGTGAAGCGCCGGACAATGCGATTGAATTGCATGAGTTTTTGCAGTCTAAGAAAGCACCTAAATTAGCGAACCTGAAATATGGTGTGATTGGTCTGGGTGACTCTAGCTATGAGTTCTTCTGCCAAACTGGTAAAGATTTTGACGCTTACCTTGCGAAGCAAGGCGCGACGGCTTTCATTGATCGAATTGATTGTGATGTTGACTATGAAGCGTCCGCGTCTGAATGGCGTGCTAAAGCGCTGGAGACAGTGAAAGAAGATCTCTCTTCTGGGCAAGAAGCGGATATAGTCCAGCTTCCAGTGGCTCAGGCTGCTGGACACTCTCAGTACAGTAAGCAAAAACCTTATACCGCCACTTTGCTGACTAGCCAAAAAATTACAGGCCGTGATTCAGGGAAAGATGTTCGTCATATCGAAATCGACTTGGACGGCTCGGGCTTAACATATCAACCGGGTGATGCGCTTGGGGTATGGTTTGAAAACAGCTCTGAGCTCGCTAACGCAATTTTAGCAAAAGTGGGTTTATCTGGGGTGGAAAGCGTTGAAGTGGATGGTGAAAGCCTGTCAATTCATAGTGCGCTGGTGGCTAAATATGAGATCACTGCATCTAACCCACAACTGGTCGCGAAGTACGCCGAACTGTCCGGTAGTAAAAAACTACAAAAACTGGCTCAAGATAAAGACCAATTGCGTGAATACGCAACCAATACCCAGGTCGTTGATGTTCTTGATGAAAAGAAAACCAAGTTAACCGCAGATCAACTGATTGGTTTGCTGCGTCGTTTGACTCCTCGCCTATACTCAATCGCTTCGAGTCAGTCAGAAGTAGACCAAGAAGTTCATCTAACCGTTGGCCTTGTTGAATATGATAAAGGTGACGATAAGCGCTACGGCGGTGCCTCAAGCTTCTTGTCACAGCGACTGGAAGAGGGGGGGGAGGTTAAAGTGTTTGTTGAAAACAACAATAACTTCAAATTGCCTCAAGATGACAACACTCCCGTCATTATGATTGGTCCTGGTACTGGTATTGCGCCTTTCCGTAGCTTTATTCAAGAGCGAGATAACCGCGATGCTGAAGGCAAGAACTGGTTATTCTTCGGTGACCGCACCTTTACTCAAGACTTCCTCTATCAAGTGGAGTGGCAGAAGTACCTCAAATCTGGATTACTTAATCGTCTAGATGTTGCTTTTAGCCGTGACCAAGTAGAGAAGGTCTACGTCCAACACCGCATCCTAGAAAATGCTGAGCAGGTTTGGCAGTGGATTCATGATGGTGCCTATATCTATGTTTGTGGTGACGCAACTCGAATGGCAAAAGATGTGCACGAAGCATTGGTAATTGTTGCTGAGCAACAAGGCAAGATGTCTCGTGATGATGCAGAAGAATTTATTAACGACTTACGTAAAGCAAAACGTTACCAAAGGGATGTGTACTAATGAGTAATAAGCAGGAAGTATTGGGTGAAGTTCTAGGACCTCTTTCGGATAACGAACGCCTCAAAACTCAAAGTAATTTCTTACGTGGCACAATCGAGCAAGATTTACAGGACCGTATTACTGGTGGATTTACAGCAGATAACTTTCAGCTGATTCGTTTCCACGGAATGTACCAGCAAGATGACCGCGACATTCGAAATGAACGTGCTAAGCAAAAACTCGAACCATTGCACAATGTAATGCTACGCGCGCGCATGCCAGGTGGCATCATTACACCAAAACAGTGGCTTGCGATTGATAAGTTTGCTACCGAACATTCGCTTTATGGCAGTATTCGTCTAACGACACGTCAAACGTTTCAGTTTCACGGTGTACTAAAGCCAAATATCAAGCTCATGCACCAAACCTTAAACAGCATTGGGATTGACTCAATAGCGACGGCTGGTGACGTAAACCGTAACGTCCTATGTACCACCAACCCAATTGAGTCTGAGTTACATCAAGAAGCTTATGAATGGGCGAAGAAGATCAGCGAGCACTTGCTACCAAAAACCAAAGCGTACGCTGAGATCTGGTTGGATGGCGAGAAAGTAGAAACAACAGAAGATGACGAACCAATTTTAGGTAAGACGTATCTTCCTCGTAAGTTCAAAACAACGGTTGTCATTCCGCCACAAAATGATGTCGACGTACATGCGAATGACCTTAACTTCGTCGCGATTGGTGAAAATGGAAAATTAATTGGCTTCAACGTATTAGTTGGCGGTGGCCTTGCTATGACGCACGGCGATACATCTACCTATGCTCGACGCGCAGATGACTTTGGGTTTATCCCTCTAGAAAAGACGCTAGATGTCGCTGCGGCAGTAGTCACCACTCAGCGTGATTGGGGGAACCGCTCAAATCGTAAAAATGCAAAAACTAAGTACACACTCGATCGTGTCGGTATTGATGTCTTTAAAGCGGAAGTCGAAAAGCGAGCTGGCGTGACGTTCTCAGATAGCCGTCCATACGAGTTCACTGATCGTGGTGACCGCATTGGATGGGTTGAAGGTATAGACGGTAAACACCACTTAGCTCTATTTATCGAAAATGGTCGTCTGCTTGATTATCCAGGTAAACCGCTTAAAACAGGTGTTGCTGAAATTGCCAAAATTCACAAAGGCGATTTCCGCATGACAGCAAACCAAAACTTGATTGTTGCTGGTGTAGCGAAAAGCCAGAAAGCAAAAATTGAAAAGATCGCCCGTGAACATGGTTTGATCGATGACAGCGTGAGTGAGCAGCGCAAAAACTCAATGGCGTGTGTCGCATTCCCGACATGTCCATTAGCGATGGCTGAAGCAGAGCGTTTCCTTCCGCAGTTTGTTACAGACGTAGAAGGCATCCTAGAAAAACACGGCTTACCAGAAGATGACAATATTATATTGCGAGTCACTGGTTGTCCGAATGGCTGTGGACGCGCAATGTTGGCTGAAATCGGATTGGTTGGTAAAGCGCCAGGTCGTTACAACCTGCACCTTGGTGGTAACCGAGCGGGTACGCGTATTCCGAAGATGTATAAAGAGAACATCACAGATAAACAGATACTAGAAGAAATTGATCTGCTAGTTGGTCGTTGGGCGAAAGAACGCGAAGAGGGTGAAGGGTTTGGTGACTTTGCTATACGCGCAGGCATCATCCAAGAAGTTAAAGTGTCTAAGAGGGACTTATATGCTTGATTCTGTCGCTTCCAAACCGAAGTTAGCAGAACTGCTCTCATTAACTAAGACGGAGCAAATACTTCGTCTTGCACAAATTAATGGTGAGCTAGAGAAGCTAACCGCTGAGCAAAGAGTTGCTTGGGCATTAGAAAACCTCGAAGGTCAGTTTGCGGTCTCTTCAAGTTTTGGTGTTCAAGCGGCTGTGATGCTACACCTTGTGACTCAACAGTCCCCAGATATCCCAGTCATCTTAACCGATACAGGCTATCTATTTCCCGAAACGTATCGCTTTATCGATCAGTTAAGTGAACAGTTGACTTTAAATCTCAAAGTTTATCGAGCAGTAGAGAGTCCAAACTGGCAAGAAGCGCGTTACGGAAATCTGTGGGAGCAAGGTATAGAGGGAATAGAGAAATACAACAAGATAAACAAAGTCGAACCAATGCGTCGCGCGTTGGATGAACTAGAAGTTGGAACTTGGTTCTCTGGCCTACGCCGAGAGCAATCTAAGTCACGTACCAACTTGCCGATCTTGTCTATCCAAAATGGTGTGTTTAAATTCCTACCCGTAATCGACTGGACTAATAAAGATGTTCATTACTACCTAGAAGAACATGGTCTGCCATATCACCCGCTAAGAGATGAAGGTTATCTGTCCGTTGGTGATACCCATACCACGAAAAAATGGGAACCAGGAATGAGTGAAGAAGAAACTCGTTTCTTTGGTTTAAAGCGTGAATGTGGGCTTCATGAAGATGATGGTAATGAGCAAGATGGTTCTGGTATCTAATCTGCTCTCTTATTTATAAGAAGAAAGGTCGCAATGCGGCCTTTTCTTTTGTCTAAAAAATAGCAATTGTGGATAACTCTGTGAGTATGATGTTTGCTTATTTGGGGTAAAGTTGGATAAATAAAGCTTTGAGCGAAAAAACGACATTTAGATGTTATTTTTGCAATTTTTTCAAATAACGCTTGCCAATGTGAGCGCGATGTCTATAATGCCTCCTCGTCGACAGGGCAAGAGCTCACAAGGGTTCAAGCGAAGTCGATACGGTTAACTAGCCAAGCAAGTTGCTTGAAAAAAAGTTTGAAAAAAGTGGTTGACACTAAAACTTAAATCGCTAGAATGGCCGCCTCTTCCGAGTGATACAAATCACGCAGAAGAGAAGCTCTTTAAAAATATAGACCTATCAATCTGTGTGGGCACTCGTTGATGATAATCCAATTAGAAATTTCTCTAAATAAAGAGGGGTTTCAAATTAGGTTTCAATGAAACGAAGTGACCAAACGAGACTTCTTTTGGAAACATTAGAGG
>NZ_JATABI010000019.1:0-54189 GCF_036533795.1 Vibrio sp. M250220
CAGCTTTCCAGATTAAAGAATTTGCTTGGCGACCATAGCGATTTGGACCCACCTGATTTCCATTCCGAACTCAGAAGTGAAACGAATTAGCGCCGATGGTAGTGTGGGGTTTCCCCATGTGAGAGTAGGACATCGCCAGGCTTTAAATTACTAAGAGCCCGTTTGTAAGAACGGGCTTTTTTAGTCCCTCAGGGATATCTTGATGCTGATATAGCTCAGGTGGTAGAGCGCATCCTTGGTAAGGATGAGGTCCCCAGTTCGAGTCTGGGTATCAGCACCAGTTACTGTTTGTTATAAACTTTATACATAGAGTTTAAAGCAAAACGTAAAGAATTTTACTTGGCGACCATAGCGATTTGGACCCACCTGATTCCATTCCGAACTCAGAAGTGAAACGAATTAGCGCCGATGGTAGTGTGGGGTTTCCCCATGTGAGAGTAGGACATCGCCAGGTTCCCTTTCTGTTTTTGGATTTCAGAAAAATCCAAAGGCAAAAAACTTAGACTTAAGAGTCTAACCAGTGCGGAGCGGTAGTTCAGTTGGTTAGAATACCGGCCTGTCACGCCGGGGGTCGCGGGTTCGAGTCCCGTCCGCTCCGCCACTTATTCCAGACCTCAGCAGAAATGCTGGGGTCTTTTTGTTTTATCCGCGTATTGTGTACTTCGACTACAGGTTGCCTGCGACGCCGTCTGTCTAGCACCTTCACCGTTTTAAAAGCCCGCTACCTAGGCTTTTATCTCTTCACATTTAAATCCCAATCATACTCATAGCTCGCTCCTTTAACCGATATGATCGGTTGCTTGCGATACCGATTGATATGACTAACTAGCTGCTGTTGATCGCTAAAATCAGCGATAAACCAATCATAGATAGATGAGAGGCGGATACTGTCACCATTTACTAACACACCCTTATCGCTATTGATAAACTGCTTTGCAGCGAGTTCCAATAACTGTTCTGTGTTCGCGGCGGTGAAGGCTTGGCTCTGTAAGTTAGGGCAACCTAAGCTTGCACAGTTAACTGCGTAGTGTGTTCTAGGATCGTTCCAGATAGGGCGTAAGATACGATGCTCAATGTCATTTAGAGAAAGCGGTTGTCCAGCCACAGTAATCACTTCATCTCCCCATGGCCCAAAGCTAAAAAGGCCACCTAACTTGGTAATCGACTTAATTGGATAGGCATCGACAATGAGTTGAACTGTGATTGCATTGTATAGGTTAACCCAGTAGGCATACTGTTCATCCAGTGAGTATGTTCGAGGATCGATCTTGGCAAGAGTAGAGATGTACAGGTCTAGTTGTTGCTTGTCTTGTTGGGAAACGTCGTCATATTTGACGAGCGTGTAGTTACTGTCTGTAACTAGATAGCTATCAAGGAAAGTTTGCCATGCTTGGTGTGAAATGCTGGCTTGGTTACTCTGATTGGCTTGTTGCCAATAAGGCCAAAGATCTGACTTGGGGGCGGCAAAAACATTGAGAGAGATCAGTGTGACTAGCAGAGCAATAATACGTGTCATAGGCTAAATTCCAGTGGTGATAGGCTTTTATTACTAGACCAAGCTTATTGGGTGTTTGTTTCAGCTACAAACAAAAAAGGCTAGCTTAAGCTAACCTTTGTTATTTATTGGCAGATTGAATTACTTCAAGAAGCTAGGGATGTTGGCTTCGTAACTCGCGATCTTATCTTCGTGTTGTAGAGTAAGACCGATGTTATCTAAACCGTTTAGTAGACAGTGACGGCGGAATTCATCGATTTCAAATGAGTACTCTTTGCCATTTGCTCGTACTTTGTTTGCTTCGAGATCAACTTCGACTTCAGCACCTTCGTTGGCTTCAACAAACTTGAAGATTTCATCAACTTCTTGCTCAGTTAAGCGGACCGGAACCATTTGGTTGTTGATAGAGTTACCGTAGAAAATATCTGCGAAGCTTGGAGCTATCATTGCTCGAATGCCGTAATCGGCAAGCGCCCATGGAGCGTGTTCACGTGATGAACCGCAGCCAAAGTTTTCACGAGCAAGTAGGATAGATGCCCCTTTATAACGCGGCGCATTCATCACAAACTCTGGATTTGGCTGTTTGCCAGCGTCATCAAGAAAACGCCAATCATGGAAAAGGTGCTTACCAAAACCTAAACGAGATACCTTCTGTAGGAATTGTTTAGGGATAATTGCATCGGTGTCGACGTTTGCTGCGTCTAGAGGAACAACTAAGCCTTTATGCTGTTTAAAACCTGACATGTTGTTTCTCCTTAATCCAAGTTACGAATGTCGACAAAATGGCCAGCAATTGCTGCTGCTGCTGCCATTGCTGGGCTGACTAAGTGTGTACGTCCATCACGACCTTGACGGCCTTCGAAGTTACGGTTTGATGTAGATGCACAACGCTCTTGAGGACCCAATCGGTCATTGTTCATTGCTAAGCACATCGAACAACCTGGTAAGCGCCACTCAAACCCAGCTTCTTTGAAGATAACATCCAGACCTTCCGCTTCTGCTTGCACTTTCACTTGCTCTGAACCTGGAACGATCAAAGCCTGAACATGAGCGGCCACTTTACGGCCTTTAGCGACTTGCGCAGCAGCGCGCATATCTTCGATACGAGAGTTAGTACAAGAGCCGACAAACACTTTGTCTACTGAGTATTCTGAAAGTGATTTGCCCGCCTCTAATCCCATGTAAGCAAGTGCTTTTTCCGCTGAAGCTTTTTCTACTGGGTCTGTAAAACTTTCTGGCGCAGGGATAGGTTGGTCAACAGCGATAACTTGACCTGGGTTCGTTCCCCAAGTGACCTGAGGTTTAATATCTGCGGCTTCTAGTGTAACGACAGCGTCGAACTCGGCGTCATCATCGGTTTTTAAGGTCTTCCAGTACTCTACTGCTGCATCGAAATCTGCACCTTGAGGAGAGAACTTACGACCTTTAACGTAGTTGAATGTGGTTTCATCTGGTGCAATTAAGCCAGCTTTAGCACCTAGTTCAATCGCCATGTTGCAGACTGTCATTCGACCTTCCATTGTAAGGTCAGTGATGGCTTCACCACAGAACTCAACAACGTAACCTGTACCGCCAGCGGCGGTAGTTTTACCGATGATTGCCAATACGATATCTTTGGCTGTGATGCCCGGTGCTACTTTGCCTTTAACTTCGATCTTCATGGTTTTAGCGCGAGCTTGTTTTAGAGTCTGAGTTGCTAAAACATGCTCAACTTCTGAAGTGCCGATACCAAACGCTAGTGAACCAAAAGCTCCGTGTGTTGCCGTATGTGAGTCACCACAAACGATAGTCATACCAGGTAGAGTGATACCAAGTTCTGGCCCCATGACATGCACGATACCTTGGTATTTGTGGTTGATATCGTAAAGGGTGACACCAAACTCTTCACAGTTCTTCGATAGCGTTTCCATCTGGATACGTGCCATTTCACCTGACGCATTGATGTCTTTGGTCGTGGTCGATACGTTGTGATCCATCGTAGCGAAGGTTTTACTCACCTGACGTACTTTACGCCCTTTTTCGCGCAGGCCATCAAAGGCTTGAGGTGATGTTACTTCATGAACTAAATGGCGGTCGATGTACAAAATTGGGTTCTCACCCTCTGCGGCTACGGCGACGTGAGCGTCGTAGACTTTTTCATATAGTGTTTTGCCCATTATTACTTTCCTGTGTATAGCAGCAGGTAACGGCTTACCTACTGCTAAGTCATTATTATTAAATTGGTTTACTACGAATTAAGAATGTACTCTGCAATCTTGTCGCCCATCTCAGAGGTGGATAGCGCCGGCTTGTCACCTGAAAGATCTGCGGTTAATTCCCCTGCTGATAGTGCTTTTGATACCGCTGTTTCGATGTCCTGAGCCGCCGCTTCTTCACCTAGGCTGTAACGTAACATCAGAGCTGCTGACAGGATTTGCGCCACTGGGTTAGCGATATTTTTGCCCGCGATGTCTGGTGCGCTTCCGCCCGCTGGTTCGTATAGGCCAAATTTGCTTTCATTAAGAGAGGCTGAAGGCAGCATTCCCATTGAACCTGTGATCATTGCACACTCATCAGAGATGATGTCACCGAAGATGTTCGAACATAGCATGACGTCAAATTGCGATGGGTCTTTGATGAGTTGCATTGTGGCGTTGTCGATGTACATATGCGACAACTCAACATCAGGATAGTCTTTCGCGATCTCTTCAACCACTTCACGCCAAAGGATAGAGCTTTGCAGCACGTTCGCTTTATCAATCGAGCATACTTTGTTGTTACGAAGGCGGGCTGACTCGAACGCAATCTTAGCAATACGTTCGATCTCGTAACGGTGATAAACCTCGGTATCAAATGCTTTCTCATTTGCGCCTTCACCTTCACGTCCCTTTGGCTGGCCAAAGTAGATACCACCAGTTAGCTCACGCACAACAACAATGTCGAATCCGCGCTCTGAGATATCTGCACGAAGAGGAGAGAATGCTTCTAAACCTTTATGGATTTGCGCCGGGCGAAGGTTACAAAATAGCTGGAAGTGTTTACGTAGTGGAAGTAGGGCACCACGTTCTGGTTGATCGTTAGGCGGAAGATGTTCCCACTTAGGGCCACCAACAGAACCAAAAAGTACGGCATCAGATTCTTCACAAGCTTTCACTGTGTTGTCTGGTAGTGGGCAACCGTGGTTATCGATCGCAATGCCACCAACATCGTGTTCTTCACGCACAAATTCGATCGCGTATTTTTTCTCGATAGCGTCTAGCACTTTGTGTGCTTGTGACATTACTTCTGGGCCAATGCCGTCACCGGGTAGTACAGCAATTTTGTATGATTTGTCTGTCATGGTAATCCTTTAATTTTTATTTTCCTCCAAGGCGACTCGCGTCCTTGGAGTCTCACTTATACTGTTGCGATTTTTTTCTGTTTGATTTCTTCGATTTTGTTGGCGCGATGGATGCTGTTAATCACATGCAATAGCGCTTGACCAGAAGCTTCTACGATATCAGTTGAAACACCTGTGCCGTGATATTTGCGACCTTTGTAGTTAGCGATGATGTCAGCTTGACCTAAGCCATCCTCACCTTCGCCTTTCGCGGTTAAATCAAACTTATCTAGAACAATATCATAACCAGTTACACGATAGATACACTGGTAAAGAGCATCAACAGGACCGTTACCGACTGCGGCTTCACAAGTTTCCTCATTACCACACTGTATCTTGATGCTTGTGGTTGCCATTACGCTTCCTGACTGAACGCTTAGATAGTTCAATTTATAAAAGTCATCTTCTTCACGTAGATTAGAGAAATGCATCAAGGCTTCTAAATCATAATCAAACACTTGGCCTTTACGGTCAGCCAACTTTAAGAAGTCTTCATAAAGTGCATCTAGGTTGTACTCATCTTCTTTGTAGCCCATTGCATCCATATGGCTTTTCACTGCTGCACGTCCACTTCGGCTAGTTAGGTTCAACGCTTGATTCTTAAGACCTATCGACTCAGGTGTCATGATCTCGTAGGTATTCTTGTTCTTTAACATGCCATCTTGGTGAATGCCTGATGAGTGGCTAAATGCATTCGCACCTACTATTGCTTTGTTGCTTTGAATCGGCATGTTGCACAATTGACTAACCAATTTACTGGTGCGATGGATTTCATCATGCTTTAAACCAGTGTGAACACCAAGTAGCTCCTGTCTGGTCTTGATGATCATTGCGATTTCTTCAAGTGAGCAGTTGCCAGCACGTTCGCCAATACCATTAATGGTGCCTTCAATCTGACGAGCACCTGCTTGTACAGCGGCAATGGAGTTTGCTACTGACATGCCTAAGTCGTCATGACAGTGTACCGAAATGATCGCTTTGTCGATATTTGGCACTCGGTTGAACAGGGTTTGAATAATGCCACCAAATTCATTTGGCACTGTGTAGCCAACTGTATCTGGGATATTGATCGTGCTTGCACCTGCGTTGATAGCGGCTTCAACCATGCGACATAAGTTATCAATAGGTGTGCGCCCCGCATCTTCACAAGAAAACTCGACATCATCGGTGTAATTACGAGCATGTTTGACTGCTTTTACACCCATTTCGACGACGTCATCGTAACTGCGACGAAGTTTGTCTTGAACGTGAACGGTGGAAGTAGAAATAAAGGTATGGATTCGGAACTGGTCTGCAACTTTTAAAGCTTCGGCTGCGGCATCAATATCTTTCGCAACGGCTCGCGAAAGGGCACAAATTCGACTGTTCTTAATGTTGCGAGCGATGGTTTGTACCGACTCAAAATCACCAGGAGAAGAAACAGGAAAACCCGCTTCAATAACATCAACGCCGAGCCTTTCAAGCGCATAGGCAATCTGCAGTTTTTCTTTAACCGTCAAGCTTGCTGACAACGCTTGTTCGCCATCACGCAAGGTGGTGTCGAAAATAATGACTTGATCATTCATGTTTACTTCCTTAGTGATTATGTGCATCTGCACGAGTTAATCGTTTACTTCCGGTATTTAGATATAAAAAAACCCGCATCTGAGTGCGGGTTTGTTGTAATTCTGTGTGGTTGTTTTTCTTCCACAGCCTACCCGCGCGATTATGTCACGATAAGGAGGAGGCTCAGCAGGATAGAAAAACGGTTCATCATTGTTAACGATTCCTTTAGGGCGTTAAATAATCCACATATTTAAGTTAACAAATTAGTACCGCACTCAACGGACAACGTCAACCCTAAAGTGTGTTTTTTATTCATCTTAGATCAGTTCCAGCGGCAAACTGCCAGTTTAAGAGATGAATCGTCGGTTGGTATTTCAATAATGTGTTCTGGAAGAATAGGTTGAACCAATGACCACTCGTCCATGCTGGTGAGCTTGTCATCGAAACTCAGTCAAAGTTTCACCTGCCTGTCACCAACTCGAATTAAGTTTAAGCAAGATAGGTAATAAAAGGAGCTGGAAATGCGTTCAATGGAGCCCATTGCTAAGTTTGATTTAGCGTTTTCCCTATTCTGTTCACAACATAAATTTTGTTATCCAGTGTCGCGTTTAAGTAAGGTGATTTCTCACACGGGAGATGGCCATCTATACGCTTTGCTCGGACTTTTCGCTTTTGTTTATGGTGGTGTGGAAGGGCGAACATTTCTTGCTGTTGGTTTGTGCGCTTTTGTTATAGAACTGCCGATCTATTGGTTGGCTAAAAACCTATTTAAACGTCGTCGCCCAGAAGAGCTTTCCGATTTAGTCACTTCTTTTATTACACCTTCAGAGGCGCTGATTCTAGGAAAAAACTGTTGCTTAAACCTTTAAGTGGCCAGTTTGATCAGATAAGTAATGTCGCGACATTGGAAGGACTTAGCTTGGCATCGTGTATGGATGATTTAGATGCATCCGCAGTGAGGCGATGGCTTGATGAAGACTCGGCTGAAAGTGTCCAATATCCTGATGTGGCCGCAGCGATCGTGAGCTGGATTAAACAAGGCAATTGGCACGACCAATCTCTATTGACTGAGAGCCTGTGGGAAAAAGTCGATTTCCCGAGTTATGCGATTAACGTATAGATCTTCTTTCTTAGCGTAAAATGGCCTCAAACTATTGATGCCATTTTTACGTTGTTATTGTCATTGATAAGTCCCATCCATAAATCACTTTCTAAAAATAAGTTAGAAATTAATATCAAATAGATCTAATAATCACTATAAAAACGGCCTTGATATTTTTTATGATCTTTTTAAGTAATTGTTTTTGAAGGGAGCAGTGTCGAGTTAAGTAAAAAATACTGATTAATTGTCAATCTTATTGCTAATTGCTGAATTATTCGTTGATAGTAGTGATTCGCCATAAAGCATCTAACAACTAAATATAATGGATGCGGCGAACCTTTGGTTTTCTATTCCCAACTCATTTTGAAGTTAGTAACCATTTACGTTGATGAATTAAAGAGGCTTGCCCAATGATTGACAAAAAAGAGTCTATGAGTGCTATCGCTAGCTACCGCATGGAAAGTACTTTACGTGGAGTAGATTTAAACCTTTTAACTGTGTTCGATGCGGTCATGCAAGAACAAAACATCACTCGCGCTGCGCATAATCTGGGTATGTCACAGCCAGCAGTAAGTAACGCTGTAGCGCGTCTTAAAGTGATGTTTAATGATGAGCTATTTATGCGTCAGGGACGCGGTATTCAACCGACTCAACGAGCTCGTCAGCTGTTTGGTCCTGTTCGTCAGGCTCTGCAACTTATTCGTAATGAATTACCAAGCTCAGTTTTCTCTCCAGAGACATCTACTCGTCTATTCAAACTGGCAATTTGCAGCCCATGTGACATGCGTTTTGCGCCAAAGATAATGTCAACGATTCACGAGCTTGCACCTAATGTACAGCTCCACCTAGATGCTGAATTCGATCGCCAACTTGCAGAGAGAATGCGTTACCAAGAGATCGACTTTGTTATCGATTATGCTCGTTTTGATGAGCAAGGCTTTTCAAGCACAGAAATCTTCCAAGATGAGTTGGTTGTAGTGGCATCTAAAGCACACCCACGTATTCAAGGGTCAGTAAGCCCAGCACAATTGTTTGGTGAACGTCATGCTAAGTTATCTAAAGTTCACGGTCAGCGTAGCTTCTCTGAGCAAGCGTACCGAGATCTGGATGTTCAGGCATACTATGAGGGTACGAGCCTAAGCAACGTTCTCTACGTTGTAGGTCAATCTGAGCTAGTGACAATCGCGCCACGCTGGATGGTCGAAAATGCAGCAAACAAAGAGCAGTTGCAAGTCATCGAGCTCCCGTATGAAAACGGTCAAATCAGTGGCTTCTTAAGCTGGCATGAATCAAGCGAAAAAGACAAGGGTCATATCTGGCTGCGCGATCAACTGATGATGATCTGCGGCGAAGTGGTTGCCCTAAAGTAATTGTCAGTATTCACTGACAGGAAAAGTCTTGGATGGTTCGCGCCATTCAAGGTTTTTTACTATTTTAATTGATAACTTTGATGCTCATCAGTTGCCTTTTCTAACCCGAAATGTACACTTGTGCGCTTAATAAAGCTTACAGGTGTAAGCTAAAGGTAGTAAAGATGGCCAACCTAGATTTTCACATTGTAAAACGAATTCGAGAACAGATTGCGAAAGGCAGCGACCGCATTGCGCTCAAACATAAAGTGGGCAACATGTGGAATGGTATTAGCTGGAAGCAGTTTGGTCAGCAAGTTGATTCTCTTTCACTTGCACTATTGGCTCAGGGAATACGAGTCCAAGACAAGATTGGTATCTTCTCCAACAACATGCCACAGTGGACAGTGGCAGATTTCGCAGCATTACAACTGCGTGCCGTCACAGTACCTATTTATCCAACCAACACTGCCGCTCAGTCAGCTTACATCCTGCAGAATGCGGATGTCCGAGTATTATTTGTCGGTGAGCAAGCTCAATTTGACGCAGCTGTATCCATCTTTGACCAATGCGAACAATTAGAACTGATTGTGGCTATGTCCGATGACGTACAAGTTGGCGAACATAGTTTTGCTATTGGTTGGCAAAAATTCATTGCTCAGTCGAACGAAATGCATCAACCAGAATTGAATGCCCGATTAGAGCAGGTATGCTTCGATGACCTACTAACACTTATCTACACATCGGGTACAACTGGGCAGCCTAAGGGCGTAATGTTGGATTACGCGAATATTGCTGCACAGTTGGAAGGTCACGACCAGAGATTAAGTTTGAGTGAATCTGATGTGTCGCTCTGTTTCTTACCTCTTTCGCATGTATTTGAGCGCGCTTGGACGTTCTACGTGCTGTACAAAGGGGCGACGAACTGTTACCTACAAGACACTATGCAAGTTCGTGAAGCCTTGAGTGAAGTGCGCCCGACAGTGATGTGTGCGGTGCCTCGCTTCTACGAAAAGATCTTTTCAGCGATTCATGAAAAAGTGGCTAAAGCACCATTTATTCGCAAAGTTTTATTTACTTGGGCAGTAAATATGGGTGCCAAAATGGCATTGTGCCATCAAGAAGGGCGCAAACCTTCCGTTGCTCTGAAGAAAGCGCATGTATTGGCAGACAAGCTGGTCTTGTCAAAGCTACGTGCTTTGCTTGGCGGTCAAATCAATTTCATGCCGTGTGGTGGCGCTAAGCTCGATGAAACCATCGGTCGCTTCTTCCATGCGATTGGTATCAACGTAAAGTTGGGTTACGGCATGACAGAGACCACAGCGACCGTATCGTGCTGGGATGATAAATGTTTCAATCCTGACTCTATAGGTATGTCGATGCCGGGCGCTCAGGTCAAGATTGGTGAGAACAACGAGATTCTTGTTCGTGGTCCAATGGTCATGCGTGGTTACTACAAAATGCCGGAAGAGACAGCGAAAACCTTTGACGAACATAGCTTTCTGAAAACAGGTGATGCTGGTCATATCGATGAGAATGGCAATTTGTTCATTACAGACCGAATCAAAGAGCTAATGAAGACGTCGAATGGTAAGTATATCGCTCCACAAATAATTGAAGGCGCAATCGGCAAAGATCACTTTATCGAGCAGATTGCTGTTATTGCGGATACGCGCAAATTTGTCTCTGCTCTGATAGTGCCGTGTTATGACTCGTTAGAAGAATACGCTAAAGAGCTCAACATCAAATATCATGATCGGGTCGAGTTGATTAAGCACCATCAGATAGTCGAAATGCTAGAAAAGCGCGTCAATGACTTACAAAAAGAGTTGGCGAAGTTTGAGCAAGTGAAGAAGTTCAAGTTATTGCCGAAAGCCTTCTCTATGGACGATGGTGAACTGACACCGACACAAAAACTGCGTCGTAAGGTGATTAACGACAAGTATCAAGATGAAATCGAAGAAATGTACAAGGACAAGTCGGATAAAAACTAATATTTCCGATAGTTAATTTTCTGAGTGATTAAAAACCCCCCAACAAGCTAGTTCGCTTGCTGGGGGATTTTTTATTGTGCTTATATGATGGTTTTGATGTTGCTTATTCATGTGGCTTGAAAAAAAAGAACAGAATTTATTACTTAATTTCTAGTTTTTGCAGGTGATTGAATCTGTTTGAAAGGGTTGTTTTAGACTCATCTTGCTATAAATAATTACTTTCCAGTGCAATCTTCAAAGTGGGAGATAAATCGCATTAGACCCGTTGATAATAAAACGTTACATTTGTTGCGTTACTTTGCTTTATGTTACCTATGAGCAAGACATAGCCGAAAAAGTGGAAATATTTCGAATTAGGCTACGAATAAGACCTAGACTATGGAAAACCAGCTCATCAGATTGACCTTATCCGATGACAAACTGGTTTAAGGAGAAAAATATGGCAGCAATGTTGTCCGGAGCAGAGATGGTTGTTCAATCTCTGATCGAAGAAGGCGTAGAACAGATCTTTGGCTACCCAGGCGGTTCTGTTTTAGATATCTACGATGCGCTTCACGCAAAAACTGATCAAATTAAGCATGTACTCGTTCGTCATGAACAAGCAGCAACTCATATGGCTGATGGCTATGCACGAGCCACTGGCAACCCAGGTGTAGTGCTTGTCTGTTCTGGCCCTGGTGCTACCAACACCATTACCGGTATTGCGACGGCGTATATGGACTCTATTCCAATGATCGTAATTTCGGGCAACGTACCGAATAACATGATTGGTAATGACGCATTCCAAGAGTGTGATATCGTGGGTGTATCTCGCCCAGTTGTTAAACACAGTTTCTTAGTAAAGAAAGCTGAAGACATTCCTGAAACGGTTAAGAAAGCCTTCTATATTGCAACCACCGGTCGCCCTGGCCCTGTACTTATTGATTTACCTAAAGATGTAATGAATCCTCAGGTTAAGCTGCCGTATGAGTACCCTCAAGCTATTTCAATGCGCTCTTACAAACCGACAACGACTGGTCACAAAGGTCAAATCAAGAAAGGTCTGAAGACCCTTCTAGAAGCAAAACGACCTGTGCTGTATGTAGGTGGTGGCGCCGTTATTTCTGGTGCAGAAGAGCACCTAACTAAATTGGCTGAAGCGCTAAATCTACCTGTAGTCAGTACTTTGATGGGGCTTGGTGCATTCCCCGGCACTCATAAAAATTCCTTAGGCATGTTGGGTATGCATGGTGTGTATGAAGCCAATATGGCGATGCATAGAGCGGATCTCATTTTTGGTGTCGGCGTTCGCTTTGATGACCGAACCACAAATAATCTAGAGAAGTACTGCCCAGACGCTAAAGTAATGCATATCGATATTGATCCTTCATCAATCTCGAAAAACGTGAAAGCGGATCTGCCTATTGTAGGCTCTGCAGAAAAAGTTCTCGAAAGCATGGTTAAACTGCTTGAAGAGCAGGGTAGCACGAACGATCAAGATGCTTTAAATCGCTGGTGGGATGAGATCCAAGTGTGGCGTGATCGTGAGTGTTTGTCTTATGAGACATCATCTGAGCGTATTAAGCCTCAGCAAGTTATTGAAACCTTGCACAAGCTGACAAATGGCGACGCTTATGTTGCTTCTGATGTAGGTCAGCACCAAATGTTTGCAGCCCTTTACTACCCATTCAATAAACCTCGCCGCTGGATCAACTCTGGTGGTCTTGGCACGATGGGCTTCGGTCTACCAGCAGGTATGGGTGTTAAGTTCGCCAAGCCTGAAGAAGAAGTGGTGGTAGTGACTGGTGACGGCAGTATCCAAATGAATATTCAGGAACTATCGACAGCAATGCAATACGATATCCCTGTTAAAATCATTAACTTGAATAACCGATTCTTAGGCATGGTAAAACAATGGCAAGACATTATTTACCAAGGCCGCCATTCAAACTCATATATGAGTTCTGTTCCTGATTTTGCCGCCATTGCTGAAGCTTATGGCCATGTTGGTATCCGAATTGAGTCTCCAGATCAGTTGGAATCTGGTCTAAAACAAGCACTTGATATGAAAGATCGCTTAGTGTTTGTTGATATCAATGTGGACGAGACTGAGCATGTATACCCAATGCAGATCAAAGGTGAGGGTATGGACAAAATGTGGTTAAGCAAGACGGAGAGAACGTAATTATGAGACACATTATTTCACTACTAATGGAAAACCAACCGGGGGCTTTATCGCGTGTTGTTGGTCTGTTTTCTCAACGTGCTTACAACATCGAATCTCTAACGGTTTCACCGACAGATGATGAAACATTATCGCGTTTAAACATTACAACCATCTCTGATGACATGGAACTGGAGCAGATCCAGAAGCAACTTAACAAACTGATTGATGTCCTTAAAGTGCAGGAAGTGACAGAGCTTGACCATATCGAACGTGAACTTATGATGGTGAAAGTGAAAGCCAGCGGTTTTTCACGTGCGGAAGTTAAACGTACTGCTGATATCTTCCGTGGTCAGATTGTTGATGTCACGGCTTCCCAGTACACGGTACAGATGGCAGGAACCAGCGAGAAACTTGATGCCTTTATTCAGGCCATTTCTGAAGTAACAGAAGTGATCGAAGTTGCGCGCAGTGGTGTAGTTGGAATCGCTCGTGGTGAACGCGCTTTAAAACCTTAAAAGTCGCTGTTTAGCCAATAAAAAAAACCACCGTATAACGGTGGTTTTTTGCATTTATGAATTGATTAGTGAAGGATACGAGCGCGAATAGTACCTTCGATGCTTTTGAGCTTCTTCAGTGCTTCTTCAGAGCGTTCCGTTTCTACATCAATAACCACATAACCGAAGTCTGCTGCTGTCTGTAGGTATTGACCTGCGATGTTAATCCCCTCTTCAGCGAAGATGGTGTTAATTTGAGTCAGAATACCTGGACGGTTTTCGTGAATGTGCAGCAGTCGTGAACAATCGCGATGCTCTGGTAGAGAAACTTCAGGGAAGTTAACGCTTGATAGCGTTGAACCATTGTCTGAGTACTTAGCCAACTTTCCTGCTACTTCTACGCCAATGTTTTCTTGAGCTTCTTGAGTTGAGCCGCCTACGTGAGGAGTTAGGATCACGTTATCGAATTTTTGCAGTGGAGACTCAAATGGATCTGCGTTGGTTTTTGGCTCGGTCGGGAATACGTCAATTGCCGCACCAGCAAGGTGACCTGCTTCCAGACTATGGCAGAGTGCTTCGATATCAACCACGGTACCACGAGCAGCGTTGATAAAGATTGAACCTGGCTTCATGCGAGCGAACTCTTCGGCACCCATCATGTTCTTTGTATCAGCGGTTTCAGGAACGTGAAGTGAGATGACATCACATTTATTCAGAAGCTCACTCATAGTGTGGACTTGAGTCGCGTTACCTAGTGAAAGCTTGTTCTCAATATCGTAGAAGTAGACACGCATACCCAGGTTTTCAGCAATAATACCTAACTGTGTACCAATGTGACCATAACCGATAATACCTAAACGTTTACCGCGTGCTTCGTATGAATTGTCAGCACTCTTCTTCCAAATACCACGGTGAGCTAGCGCGTTCTTTTCTGGAATACCGCGTAGTAGCAATAAGATCTGACCTAGTACCAATTCCGCAACACTACGTGTATTTGAGAAAGGTGCGTTAAATACTGGAATACCGCGAGATGCGGCTGCTTTAAGATCAACTTGGTTGGTACCAATACAGAAACAGCCAATGGCGACTAACTTTTCGGCAGCGTTGATCACTTCTTCTGTCAAATTAGTGCGCGAACGGATACCAATAAAATGGACATCCTTAACGGCTTCTAGAAGCTCATCTTCTGGAAGTGAACCTTTGTGATACTCAATGTTGGTGTAGCCGGCAGCCTGAAGAACTTCTACTGTTGATGGATGTAGACCTTCAAGCAAGAGAATTTTTATTTTGTCTTTTTCCAGTGAAACTTTGGCCATTGTCTTCTTCCTTAAAGTGGGGAAATTGGGCTTAAGTGGCGCACATTAGACTAAAGCAGATAAAGCAAACGTTTTTATCAGCGTTATGTAGCACGCAAACGTTTTCCTTGTGCGTCTTCTGACCATTAACTTAACAAAAAAAATACAGTTTGGGTAAGAAAATTACGGAATAAGGCAGAATATTTATTGATTAAAATGAAAAAAACGGCGCCAAATGGCGCCGCTTGTAATGAAATAACCAAAATTGATGGGTTACTCTTCGATTTTTGCCCCTTCCGGCGTGCCAGTGATGACAACATCAGCACCACGGTGTGCGAATAGACCAACAGTGACGACACCAGCAATAGAGTTGATTTTATCTTCTAGATCTTTTGGATCAGTAATCTTCATGCCATGCACATCAAGAATAACGTTGCCATTGTCAGTGACTACACCTTCACGGTAAGCAGGATCACCACCTAATTTAACCAACTGGCGAGCGACGTAAGAGCGTGCCATTGGGATAACTTCTACTGGTAGTGGGAATTGGCCAAGTACGTCGACTGCTTTAGTATTGTCAACGATACAGACGAACTTCTCAGAAATAGCAGCAACAATTTTCTCACGAGTCAGTGCTGCGCCACCGCCTTTGATCATGTCACGAGATGCGTTGATCTCATCAGCACCATCAACATAGATGTCTAGCATCGCAACATCGTTGCAGTCGAAGACTTCAATGCCGAGACCTTTTAGCTTTTCAGTTGATGCTTCAGAGCTTGAAACAGCACCTTTGATGTCATCTTTCATTGTTGCAAGTGCATCGATGAAGTGATTCACAGTAGAGCCTGTACCAACACCAACAATGCTGCCTTTTTCAACATACTTAAGTGCTGCCCAACCAGCTTCTTTCTTCATTTCATCTTGAGTCATGCTCATCTCCTAGAGGCGGTAGTAAAATCGTTTGCGGCGGCGATTATAGCTGCAAATTGGTTTTATTCCCAATCCCAGATCTGGCTTGGCGTCACTATTTTAGGTAGAGGTACATCCCAAGACTCAATAGGCAGTGAGTCGACTTGCTGGCAGTCATGGGCTAATCCAATCGGTTTAGGCCCGAGGCGTGTGTTGAACCAAGGCTCTAGCGTTCGATCGTAGTAGCCCCCTCCCATTCCTAGGCGATGTCCAGTCGAGTCAAAAGCGACTAAAGGGGTGCAGATGAGATCAAGCTGAGCGACAGGAATAATCTGAGTCTGGTTTAATTTGGGTTCTGCAATTGCATAGCGGTTTAGCACCATAGGTGTCGTGCTTGAGTATCGAAGAAACAGTAGATGACCGTGGGAGAAGGGATGAATTACAGGCAAGTAGACATCCTTTCCCTGATGCCATAGCCATTCAATGAGTGGTTTAGTATCGATCTCGCCATCTGCGGTGATGTACAAAGCGATGTGTTGTGCTGAGGCGCTCTCAGGCAATTGCTTGAATTGTGTCACTAAGTCTAATCCTGCCAGATATTGCGTGTCGCTACTGAGCGCATTGCGTTTCTGTCGAATGACTTTGCGTAAGTCTTGGCGTGAAAGAGTCATGACATTACCCATGGTTGCTGGGTATCGAGATAGGGATACCCCAGAGTGCCGTTGGAGATATGGACCCTTGAACCAGCTGGTTCAAGGCGGATCAGCAGAGATAACCGTAGGCTTCTCGGTACAAGCCGAGCTTGCTCAATAGCTATCAAGTACTAACCCTTGGGTATTGCTTATCGGCTCAGGGACTTAATCTCCTCACGAACACTCCAGGGTAAATTCTTGATGGTGTAAAGGTTACTGCTGTCCTGGCTTAACTTTACTAATTGCATCATCCAAAGACGCAGAGAGCAGTTCCATACGCTCAACCATTGCATCTTGTTCCTGCTTTGAATCGTTGTCGCGGACTTCGAGTTCGTGACAAAAGTTTAAGGCAACAAAGGTCAGCAGCTGTACTTCGTTGGTCATCTTGGTTTTAGCCGCTAACTCTTTAAGGCGATCATCTAAACGTGCTGCTGCATTGATCAAAGACTCTTCTTGTCCTGCTGGACAGTTAACACGAGTTAGTTTGCCTAAGATTTCGACTTCTACCGCTTGATTACTCATACCGACTCTATATCTGTTGTCTAAGGTGATAAAGCAGATAATCACCGAGGGAGAAACTATAGAAAAAGCCTTATTAAGATTCAAGCTTTTCAGTTAGACCTAACCAAAATCAGTGTGTAACAACACAGTAATTGGGCAATTTGTGTAAAAGCTCCCCACAATTGCGCAATCACGCGTTTTCGCCTGCTTTGGTAAGTGATACGATTGAGGATATTTACTTTATTTTAGGTCATAGCAATGAGCGACACCAAATTACCTGATTATCTGACATTTGCCAGTGAGTTACAGTCGGCAGGCTTAGCGGTTAACCCAGCAGAACTTCACGGCTTGCTCACTGGAATGCTTTGTGGCGGTTTTAGCCTAATAGATAAAAGTTGGCAGCCACTTGTTTATGACTATGTGAGTGAAGGTATGGGGTGGCCTACAAAATCTTTGCAGTTAGCCGAAGGCACTTTAGATGCAACTATTCAGGAGCTAACAGGTTCTGGAATGGATCTTGAGCTACTCCTTCCCGATGATGAAGCGAGTGCAACACTGTTTGACGTCGCAGATGGTTTGGCTGAATGGGTTAACCACTTTATTTCTGGTCTTGGTTTAATCAATGCTGCGCTCAATAAGGCATCAAGTGACGTTAAAGAGGCATTGGCTGATTTAGAAGAAATAGCCAAACTGGGTATTGACGAAGAGGATGATCTCGAAGAACAAGCTCAGTTATTAGAGCACGTGATCGAACATGTTAAGGCATGTGTGTTGACCATTCATGCAGAATTTGGCCAAAAACCGGTCGAGAAACAGGCTCCAACGATTCATTAATAGGTAACGCGATGAAGCAGTTTGATGTGGTGATTGCTGGTGGTGCTATGGCAGGAATGACCTTAGCATTAGCGATAAATAAGCTTTCCAAACAACCTTTGTCTATTGCGGTGATAGAACCTTTTCCTGTTGACGATCAGGCTCATCCTGGCTTTGATTCACGTTCGATTGCACTTTCCTATGGTAGCGCGGCGATCCTGAGGAAGTTTGGTTTATGGGAAGAAATTGCAAAAATTGCCACGCCAATTGAACACATTCATGTCTCCGACCGAACCCATGCAGGTCTGACTGATATCGCAACTCAGGAAGTGGGTCTAGAAGCCTTGGGGTATGTTATCGAATTGGCTGATGTTGGTCGTATTTACAATAGTCAGGCTCAGTTAGACGGCAATATTGAACTGATCCAAGCTTCTGTAAGTCAAGTTACTCGTCATGAGAAAAAAGTGCAGATAAGGCTCACCAATGAAACGGTGGTTGAAGGTAAATTGTTGGTTGCGGCAGATGGCGCGATGTCTACCTGTTGCCAGCAGTTGGGGCATGAACTGACTGAGCATAACTTCGATCAAGTTGCAGTGATAGCGAATGTTACCACAGAGCTTGCTCATAAGGGGCAAGCATTTGAGCGTTTCACCGAGTCCGGACCTGTTGCCCTGTTACCTATGTCGGAAGGGCGTATGTCCTTAGTTTGGTGTTTGCGTCCAGAACATGCGACAGAAGTCATGGACTATGATGACAAACAGTTCTTGTCAGAGCTTCAAACGGCATTTGGTTGGCGGTTAGGTAAGTTAAAAAAAGTCGGACAGCGAGCGAGCTACCCGTTACTACTTAGATACCGAAAAGAAAATGTTTCGCACCGCTTTGCTGTTGTCGGGAATGCGGCACAAACGCTTCACCCTATCGCTGGACAGGGATTTAACTTAGGTATCAGAGACGTCGCTACCTTGGCTGAAAGTATTGCAAATTCGACACATGATGTGGGTTGTTATCAGGTTTTAAAACGCTTTAAGCAGTCTCGATGTGATGATCGTGATGCGACAATTGAGATGACCTCTGCGTTAGTACATCTGTTTTCAAATGATTACTTAGCGACGCGGATCGGGCGAAATGTGGGTCTGTTTGCGATGGATAATTTGCCGATACTCAAAACACCACTATTGAGAAGAACATTAGGTTTGGTGTCTCGTTAGAGATATCAGCAAGGACACAAAGATATGATGCAAAGTGTAGATATCGCCATTGTTGGTGGTGGAATGGTTGGCTTAGCGCTCGCCGCTGCGTTCAAAGATACAGAACTACGTATCGCGGTGATCGAAAGTCGTGAACCAGAAAGTGAGCTTGGTGAGCTTCCTGATGTGCGTGTTTCAGCATTAAGTCGTTCTAGTGAGACAATTTTGCGAAACCTAGGGGCATGGCAAGGAATCGTTCAGCGTCGAGCGGCCCCTTATCGTGCAATGGAAGTCTGGGAACAAGACAGTTTTGCTCGAATTGAGTTCGAAGCACAGCAGCTAGCGCAACCGGACCTCGGTCATATTGTTGAGAACCGAGTTATTCAACTTGCGTTACTTGATCAAGTTAAGCAGCAAAGTAATGTCACTCTATTTATGCCGGCGAAATGTGCTTCGATGGCGATTGGAGAGAGTGAAGCATGGATCAACTTAGATAGCGGGCAATCATTGACGGCCAAGCTAGTTGTTGGTGCTGATGGCGCCAACTCTTGGGTACGCAAGCAGCAAGATATTCCTTTGACACATTGGGATTACGGTCACAGCGCGATTGTTGCTAACGTTCGTACTCAAGAATCTCACCAAAGTGTTGCGCGTCAAACCTTTACACCTCAAGGTCCAGTGGCTTTTCTTCCTTTAGGTGAAGATAATTTGAGTTCTATTGTGTGGTCGATGGAACCGAATCGTGCTGAACGTTTACTTGGTATGTCAGCCAATGAGTTTAGTAAAGTGCTTACTGCTGAGTTTGATAATAGACTTGGCTTGTGTGAAGTGCTTGGTGAGCGATTCGCCTTCCCATTAAAAATGCGCTATGCACGCGACTTTGTGACAGAGCGAGTTGCATTAGTTGGAGATGCGGCACATACCATTCACCCACTCGCAGGGCAGGGGGTAAACTTAGGTTTGCTTGATGCGGCGAGTCTTGCCCAACACGTACTAGAAATGTGGCAGCAAGGTGAAGACTTTGGGACTAAACGAAATCTACGGGGTTATGAACGTTGGCGTAAAGCTGAGGCCGCTAAGATGATTGCGGCAATGCAAGGATTTAAAGATCTCTTCGAAGGCAATAATCCAGCGAAAAAACTGCTCCGCGGTATAGGTATGAAGCTAGCAGGCCAACTTCCTGGTGCAAAAGATGAGATTATGAAGCGCGCATTGGGTTTGAAAGGTGATTTGCCGAAACTGGCACAGAACAGAGGAATAAAATCTCAAACCCACTAAAGTGGAAAGGGTTGGCATTGCCAACCCTTTTTAAATTCTGTTATGCGTATGCACAGCGGAGTTTCATGATTTCTTTATTGATCTCTTTTACCGCTTGAAAATGCCTGCGCTCTGCCTTTTCTGGCAGAATAAGCTTACCATTATCAAACTCAAATTTACCTACTCCGTAGATATAAATCCTTCCTTTAAATAGTCGACTAATGTGTTTAGCAATCATACCTGGTGTATAGCGCTTAAACAGTCTCATACATTTGTCCTTATGTTTAGCAAGCACCGCAATTATACTGAGTTCCCACCATTAATAGTGTGATTGTCATGGGGGAATATGCAGTCAAAACTGTGTTATTTGGATATTTGTGTTGCTGTAGGCAAATTCGCGGATAAATATCCAAATTATTGTGATAATTACCTCATTTATGTTCTGAGTTAGAAACTTATAGAAGGTCTTAATCGTGAAGTATTAAGCCTCAACTATGTGACAGTTTTAAGAATAGTTTAACTTTTTAATTAGGTGTTAATTTGGTGTTAAATTTGCAAAAAAAAGCCCGCTTCAAGGCGGGCGAATAGTCACAGATGCATTACACAAAAAGTGGATGTCCTGAAACAATCAGTGGATTCACTTTTTTTGTTGGAGAAGGAGTGCACTCGCATTGCAAGTTATGTACAGACTCTTCAGCTAGTGTCGAACGGGGCACATGACCTTTGTTCGAACTTTAACCAACAAAAACAGAATACTTCAAAAAACACGCCATGACTACTTATGCTTTTAAATTGAATAAAAATTTAACAACCAATACTTAGGCGTGAGACGCTAATCACCAATTGATGCAATCGATTGCAAAAAAATATCTGAATGTTATCCAACTTGGGTAGGTTTCGTTTCAGTCGCGGCAGATATTGGCGACTCTAGGTTGGCAAAGGCGAATCAAATCATCACATTGGAGGGCAATGCCCGCCATATTGGAGCCACTGCTGATGGTGACTTCAGGTTCACTCAGAAGTTGTTGATCGAAGATCACGGTCATTGGCGTTTTTAAAAGAAGGGGAACGACGGTACCAATCTGGTAGCCCGTTAAACTCGCTACCTGCTCCATAGATACGCAGGTCATACGTCGCCACTCTAGTAAAGCTCTGACTTTCTTGGGATCGATAGATTGATCTCCGGGTGCACAAGCGATGGCGTAACGATTGCTCATATCTCTCAGTACAATCGACTTCACCATCTGACTTGGGCGAATACCTCTTTGCATCGCCGCATCTTCAATTGTGACGGCTGGACGTTGATGAGGCAGCAGGCGAAAATTGACCTGCTGCGATTCAAGGTATTGGGTAATATGAGTAGAAAACGGACTAGTCATTGTCTTCAAGTGAGTAAGGAAGGGACGCGAAAGTCCACTGACTTTGAGTCTGGTCTTTAAGGCGTAGCTGAGTGTCCTCTTCCAAGTTGTTTGGTAATACAACAAGAGCCAAGGCATGGTTATCACTATAGCGATAGTGTGCGAGCAGTTGACCCGCGCTACGCCAGTTTTCTCCAACAGCACGCTCTAGTTCTGCGTTAGCAGCAATCTCCTGCTGTGCTTCCCCTTTAATAATGAATAGCGCACGTTTGTTAATCCCGCGATATTTAGCTCGTGCTACCGTTTCCTGTCCGGTGTAACAGCCTTTAGTGAAGCTAATACCCGCTAAAGCTTGAACATTGAGTGCTTGTGGTATGTGCTCATTTTGCTGTTCAGCTGTTAAGATCGGCAAACCCGCTTGGATATCGAGGAGTGTCCAAAGTGTCTCATCAACCTTGTCAGCTTGGCTTGAAGCCACAATGTGCTGTGCCGCCTCTTGTGTTACCAGCAGTAACCAGCGCTGGTGGTCTATTTTAACGGCTGTTCCGCCATCTATTGGGCGCACATCTCCAGATAGAGTAGAGAGAGTATCAACCAGTTCGGTTGCCTTTTCACCCATCACACCCAGAGCGATCTCGTCGGCTTGCTTGATTTCTACCTTTGAAAAAACGGCATATTTTTTAATTTCTGCCAGCTCTTTTTCGATCACTGCTGACGGTTGAAACATGGCATAACCATCATTGTGATGGAAGAGTCGGAATACACTCCAGACTTTACCTTTGGCATCGCAGTGTGCGCCAAATGTGGATAAATGTGGTTCTAGCTTAACCACATCGCAGGTAACTTGGCCTTGTAAGTAAGACTTCTTATCTTCACCAACCATGGTGATTGCAGCCCATGAGTTGAGAGGGGCAATCGCCAGTTGGGGAAGAACATCATTCGACGCGAGTTGTAAGGGTGCAAAGTCGTTGTGCCAATCCATGATAGTTACCTAATAAGTAGTTGATGGCCGTATGTTATCGCCTATTCCTAGTGATAAACAACCTTTTGAATTGTGTGCCATTCATAATCTAGATAGTGAACGAAAATAGTGACCTTAGTCGGGAGTGTGACTGACGTACTAGTTGTAAGCTTATTTGCTTGTTACACTCGGCGCAAACAACCGATAAGGTGAGGAAGTAGAATGTATACCGCAGAACAAAAAGCGCGTATTAAATGGGCGTGTCGCCGTGGAATGTTAGAACTCGACGTAGTGATCATGCCATTTTTTGAAGAATGCTTTGATGGCCTACAAGAAAATGAACAACGTGACTTTGTCTCACTGCTGGAGTGTGATGATCCAGATTTGTTTACCTGGATTATGGGACATGGTCGAAGCGAGAACTTAGGCCATGCAGCAATGGTAGATAAGATTGTCGCGCATAACCTCAGCAAAGTGCGTTAATCTCACTTTAACCCCATCAGCTATTGCGCTAAAGGCCAATACCTTGCTACTGGTTTTGGCCTTCTCAATAATTACCCTCTCTACATTACCGTTAGCCCCAACCTTTTTGCTTTTGTTTGTGCTTTTTAAACACGTCAAGGCAGAACCGTTACTTATTAAGTCATTGCGAGATGAAGTGAGCTTTTTTTCTGCAACGCAATATCAATCAACTCGTGGTCGGCATAAGATCAAAAAAGTGATGTTCACGTTTCTACCGATCGGCTTGGTGATCATTCATCGCAATGAGGAAAGAGTGATGCTGTGGCGAGATAGTGTCACAGAAGCAAAATATCGTGAGTTAGTGGTGATGTTAAAAAGGGAGCCATAGGCTCCCTCAAGTGAGATTATTTTAGCTTCTCTGGTACTAAAATTGTTGGACCACTGTCTTCGGCAAGTTCAGGGTAGTCTAGAGTGTAGTGTAGGCCGCGGCTCTCTTTGCGTTCCATTGCACAACGTACCATAAGCTCAGCAACCTGTAGTAGATTACGCAGTTCAAGTAAGTTGTTAGATACTCTGAAGTTACTGTAGTACTCGTGTGTTTCCTGCTGAAGTAGCTGGATTCGGCGCAATGCACGCTCCAAACGCTTATCGGTTCTAACGATCCCCATGTAGTCCCACATAAAGAGACGTAACTCATGCCAGTTATGCTGAATGACGACCTCTTCATCTGAGCAGCTAACCTGACTTTCATCCCAAGCAGGAAGACTTGGTGGCAACGTTGCTTGATCGAGATTTGTGATGATGTCATTGGCAGCAGCCCACGCGTAGACCACACACTCAAGCAAAGAATTTGATGCCATGCGGTTTGCACCGTGTAGACCGGTATAGCTGACTTCACCGATTGCATAGAGTTGAGAGAGATCCGTTTGGCCTGTCTGCTCAACCATAACGCCACCACAGGTGTAGTGTGCCGCAGGAACCACTGGGATTGGTTCTTTGGTCATATCTATGCCAAGCTCGAGCAGGCGCGTATTGATGGTTGGGAAGTGTTTCTCAATAAAATCTGCTGGCTTATGACTAATGTCTAGGTACATACAGTCTGCACCCAGTCGTTTCATTTCAAAGTCGATAGCACGAGCGACCACATCACGTGGTGCAAGCTCTTCACGTGGATCGAAATCAGGCATAAAGCGAGAGCCGTCAGGACGACGTAAATAGGCGCCTTCACCGCGCAAAGCTTCTGTGAGCAAGAAGTTTCGAGCTTCCGGATGATATAAACAGGTTGGATGGAATTGATTGAACTCTAGGTTTGCCACTCGACAGCCTGCGCGCCAAGCCATCGCGATACCATCACCGGATGAAACGTCAGGGTTAGACGTGTATTGGTATACTTTTGATGCTCCACCTGTCGCAAGAACGACGAACTTTGAACGTACAGTTTCGACGTGCTCCTGATTACGGTTCCAGATGTATGCACCGACAACCTTTTTGCTGTCTCCACCGACTTTGTCTTCGGTAATTAAGTCTAGGGCGTTATGACGCTCTAAAACCGTAATGTTTGGGTGATTATGAACATTGTCTTGCAGAGAGGTTTGCATTGCCATGCCTGTAGCATCGGCGGCATGTAAAATGCGACGATGGCTGTGGCCACCCTCTCTGGTTAAGTGGTAACGAGGGGCCTCATCACTATCGTTTTCTTCACGATCAAATGGAACGCCACCATCGATTAGCCATTGCACACACTCTTTGGCGTTTCGGGCAATAAACTCAACCGTCTCTTTTTCGCAAATGCCTGCACCTGCGATTAGGGTGTCTTGAACGTGTGATTCAATACTGTCTGACTCATCGAAAACTGCGGCGATACCACCTTGCGCGTAATAGGTCGCTCCTTCGCTACGAGCTCCTTTACTCAGCACGATGACTTTGCCGTATTCAGCGACACGCAACGCCAACGATAGACCTGCTGCGCCACTACCCACCACCAACACATCACACTGATGTTCACAGTTTGCGTTCATAAAACTTTATCATTCCCGAGTTAAGTTGTATCTGTGCGCATTCCTTCCCGAAAAAACGCATAGACAACAGAGCGATCCCGCTCTTAAATCTGTCATTGAATTGCATACTTGACTCACAAAACAAAAGAGTCAATCCGCTATAGTACCACTCCAAGAATGGCTTTGCATAAATGCAATTGTTCGTAAATAGCATTGCTTTTCTTTACCTACATCCCCACAATTTGGAACATAGGTAGTTTGGTTCATCATTGCGTAAAAATAGTTTGAAGAATTTTTGAACTTATCTTTATTAGCTAGGTCACAATAGTGCTCAAGTAAGCAGTGGTGTCAAGACTACATTTTGCATAATTAATGTCCATGTCAGAGAAGATAGGGGCGAATAACAATAGGAGTACCCGCTCGAATGAACGAGCAGCTGACCGATCAAGTATTAATTGAGCGAGTTCAGAATGGGGATAAGCAAGCATTCAACTTGTTGGTGACTAAGTACCAGAACAAAGTTTGCAATCTTATTTCTCGCTATGTGAATAATCCTGGTGATGTTCCCGATGTAGCACAAGAAGCATTTATTAAGGCGTACCGAGCGATACCAAGCTTTCGTGGTGAAAGTGCCTTCTATACTTGGTTATATCGGATTGCCGTTAATACTGCAAAAAACCACCTTGTCGCACAGGGCAGAAGACCCCCTGCACAAGATGTGGATACTGAAGATGCTGAATATTACGAAACGGGTAATGCATTAAAAGAAATTTCGAACCCTGAGAACTTAACGTTGTCCAATGAATTGAAACGTGTTGTTTTCAGTGCGATTGATGCACTGCCTGATGATTTAAAAACCGCAATGACGTTGCGCGAGCTCGATGGCTTAAGCTACGAAGAAATAGCAGCGGTTATGGATTGCCCTGTAGGAACGGTACGTTCGCGTATCTTCCGTGCTCGTGAAGCGGTTGAAAAGAAAATTCAACCCCTTTTGCAACGCTAGACCAGTAACATTAATGGTGAAAATAATGGCTGACAAAGAGAAACTTTCAGCACTCATGGATGGAGAGTTGGTTGATAAAGCTCTGATAAGTGAACTAGAGCAAGACCAAGAAAGCCTGCAATCATGGCACAATTATCATTTAATTGGTGACGTGATGCGTGGTGAGGCTCCGGAAAAACCGGAGTGGAACATTGCTGAAAGCGTAGCGCTAGCACTTGAAAGTGAACCAGCGCACTCAACAGTAACTCAGTTAGCGCAGCACCGTCGTGTTGAGTCTCAACCGACGCCGTCACAAGCTCGTCGTCAAATGCCTGCTTGGTTAAGCCAATTTGGTCAGGTCGCTATGGCTGCCTGTGTCTCGTTGGTTGTTATTCTTGGCGTGCAACAATATGGCGGCTCGGATGCTAGCGTTCCAGAAGCGGAAACTTTACCTGTTCTGCAAACCATTCCTTTCTCTGGAAGTGCTGAACCAGTGAGCTTAACCCGCTCTTCGCTTGAACAATCGAATACCAATGAATTAAATGTTCAGGAACAACGTCGTCGCATTAATGCGATGCTACAAGACTACGAATTACAGCTACGCTTGAATAGTGACAACGGCCTTGAGCACAGTGATAATCCTGAAACGGTAGTTGAATGAAAAAAATTCTGATCAGTGTGCTGACACTGCTCAGTTTGAATACAACATTGGCCTTTGCAGATGATGATTCTGCAGAGGCTTTGTTGCATCAAATGAACGAGGCAAGTCAGCATTTAAATTACGAACTGTCTTATATTTTAATTAAGAAAAATAGCATTGAACCACTGCTGTACCGACACGCTCGCGCAGAGGGTAAGCAACTTGCCCATCTACTTTACTTGAGTGGCCCAGTAAGAGAGGTTATTCGACGTGGTGATGAAGTGAGTTACATCGAACCTGGCGTCGAACCTTTTACGATTGAATCCGGTAACTTGGTTGCACCAACCATCCCTATGCTCAATGCCAATGTTGATAAGTTGAAAGGGTTTTACGACTTTATTCCTGTCGGACGCGCGCGCGAAGCGGGTACCGCATGTCAGGTGTTACGTGTTGTGCCTAAAGATGGGCAGCGTTACTCGTATGTGCTGTGGGTAGATGAAAAAAGCAAATTACCTTTACGGGCTGATCTGGTTGATCGAGACGGTGAAGTGTTAGAGCAGTACCGAACCATCTCATTTAGTGTTAACGATCAGATTGGACAGGCGATGAGTGGACTGAATCAGGTCAAATTGCCAGAAGTTCTCTCTTTGCCTAAAGGTCAGGTGAGCAGTTCATATTGGACGGTTGGTTGGATCCCTAATGGTTTCGAGCCGAAAGAGCTCAATCGTTATCGAATGAACAATACCGACCGCATGGTCGAAAGCCAAATGTACAGTGATGGCTTATTTAATTTTTCTATCTATATCTCGGATAGTGATGACTTGTCGCTTAAAGGACAGCTAGTGAGACAAGGTCGCAGAACGCTGCATAGCTTTGTTCGCGGCGAGTACGAAATCTCTGTTATCGGTGATATCCCCCCTGCTACTGCCAAACGTATTGCTCTGTCAGTGACGTTTGTAAAGAGTGAGAGTACCACCCAATGATGACCGCATTGGCAACAGTTTCTGAGGTGACAGAGCTGGCATCGGGATTTGATGTCGAGCTAAGTTGCGAACAGCAGACGAGCTGCAGTAGCTGTTCATCTCAGAAGAGCTGTGGGACGGGCATTGTATCTAAAGCCGTGGGGAAAAAATCGCTCCACTGGCATCTAGTGACAGATAAGCGAGTTGAGAAAGGGCAAGTGGTGGAAATCGGTTTGCCTGAAAAAAGCGTATTGCAGTCCGCAGCGCTGGTTTATCTCTTGCCACTGTTTGCGATGATCATTGGCGCGTTGGTCGCTCAATGGTGGATTGCCCCTGCGTTTTCTCTCGGAGAGGGGGTAGTCATCCTCACTTCGGCTCTTGCAACGGTTGGAGGGATTTATCTAGCAAAAAGATTATCTTTCAGATTAGAGCAGCAATCTTCGCAGCAAGTCATATTATTAAGGGTATTAGGTGAGCCAATTAGCTAGTGCGAAGCGGCTAGAAATTGGGTAGAATCTGCCAACTTGATTGAAATGCCGTCACAAGACGGCTTTCTTGTCCCCATTTATAAGAGTTTAGTCACCCCAAATCATGAAGCACATTCGTAACTTTTCGATTATCGCCCACATCGACCATGGTAAGTCGACCCTATCAGACCGTTTAATCCAAGTATGTGGTGGTTTAAGCGACCGTGAAATGGCCGCACAGGTTCTGGACTCCATGGATCTAGAGCGTGAGCGTGGTATCACCATCAAATCACAGAGTGTGACGCTAAACTACACCGCTAAAGATGGTGAAACGTATCAGTTGAACTTCATCGATACTCCGGGACACGTTGACTTCGCTTACGAAGTATCCCGTTCTTTAGCCGCTTGTGAAGGTGCGCTACTGGTTGTTGATGCGGGTCAGGGTGTAGAAGCTCAAACTCTTGCTAACTGTTATACGGCGATCGAGATGGATCTTGAGGTTGTGCCAATCTTAAACAAGATCGACCTTCCTGCTGCCGATCCTGAGCGTGTTGCTGAAGAGATCGAAGAAATCGTAGGCATTGATGCGATGGAAGCGACGCGTTGTAGTGCAAAAACAGGCCTTGGTGTGGATGATGTGCTTGAAAACATTGTCTCTGCGATTCCTGCTCCAGAAGGTAACCCAGATGGGCCACTTCAAGCTCTAATCATTGACTCTTGGTTTGACAACTACCTTGGTGTTGTTTCTTTGGTTCGTATTAAGAATGGCCAGTTGAAGAAAAACGAAAAAATTAAGGTAATGAGTACAGGCCAAGTGTGGGGGGTTGATCGTCTAGGCATCTTCACACCAAAACAGGTTGATACAAATTCACTAAGTACGGGTGAAGTGGGCTGGGTGGTTTGTGGCATCAAAGATATTCTAGGTGCTCCTGTAGGTGATACGCTCACACTGGCTAAACATGGTTGTGATACACCGCTACCGGGCTTTAAGAAAGTAAAACCTCAGGTTTATGCCGGTCTATTCCCTGTATCATCTGATGATTATGAAAACTTCCGTGATGCACTAGGCAAGTTAAGTCTAAATGACGCCTCTCTGTTCTATGAACCAGAGAACTCTGCTGCTCTTGGCTTTGGTTTCCGTTGTGGCTTCCTCGGCATGCTGCACATGGAGATCATTCAAGAGCGTCTAGAGCGCGAATACGATCTAGACCTTATTACTACAGCACCAACCGTAGTTTATGAAGTAGAACAGACGGATGGGACGATTATATACGTAGATAGCCCTGCAAAATTGCCTGCGGTAAATGATATCGAGGAAATTCGTGAGCCAATCGCACGTTGTAATATTCTTGTTCCAGCAGACTACCTAGGCAACGTGATCACACTATGTGTTGAGAAACGTGGTATTCAGGTTGATATGGTTTACCACGGTAACCAAGTTGCTGTGACTTACGATATCCCGATGGCGGAAGTTGTTCTTGATTTCTTTGACCGTCTGAAGTCTACATCACGTGGCTATGCGTCACTTGATTACAACTTCCAGCGTTTTGAATTGTCTAACATGGTTCGTGTAGACGTACTTCTTAACGGTGATAAGGTGGATGCTTTAGCATTGATCACACATAAAGAGCAGGCGCAGACTCGCGGTCGTCAGCTTGTTGAAAAGATGAAAGAGTTTATCCCTCGTCAGATGTTCGATATTGCGATTCAAGCAGCGATCGGCAACCACATCATCGCCCGTTCAACAGTGAAACAGCTACGTAAGAACGTTATCGCAAAATGTTACGGTGGTGACGTGAGCCGTAAGAAGAAGCTACTGAAGAAGCAGAAAGAAGGTAAGAAGCGTATGAAGCAGATTGGTAACGTAGAGTTGCCTCAAGAAGCTTTCCTAGCGATCTTACACGTAGGTAAAGACTAAGTATCCTTGATATTTTCTGACCCACTGCATGTCATCGGATAATCACTGATTTCCTTATCGCGTAATGTGTAGAGAACTCAGTGATTTATCCAGTGTCATAGATACCGAGTAAAGCATTCTATTGAGTGGAAGAGTTATGCTCTTTCACTTTCGTATTTTTGAGAGAAGGGAAGTTAATGGCGAATACATTTTCACTCATCCTAGTGATCGTTACTTTAGTAACGGGCGTTGTCTGGGTTCTGGAAAAGCTCGTTTTTGCTAAAAAGCGTCAAGAAAAACTGGCTGAAGTTGAAGCTCAAACCAATGGTTTGGATGCAGCCGTTCTAGCAAAAGTGCAGACTCAGCCTTGGTGGGTAGAGAATAGCGTCTCTATTTTCCCAGTTATTGCTGCTGTCCTTGTATTGCGCTCATTTATCTATGAACCTTTTCAAATTCCATCAGGCTCGATGATGCCAACCCTGCTGGTGGGCGATTTTATCCTGGTTGAAAAGTACGCCTATGGTCTGAAAGATCCAGTATGGCGCACTCAGTTAGTCGAAACAGGCAAGCCTGAGCGTGGTGACATTGTGGTATTTAAGTACCCACCTCAGCCAAATATCGATTACATCAAGCGTGTTGTAGGCCTTCCGGGAGATACGGTTCGCTACAACAGCAAGAAAGAAATCTGCATTCAGTCTTCAGGTGAGACCAGTTGTCAGCCAGTCAAACTGTCTAATGTAGAAGAGAGCCAGTTCATTCAAAATGGCATCCCATTGATTCAATTGGATGAAAAGTTGGGTGAAGTGGGTCATCAGATTTTGGTTAACCCACTACGTCGTGACCGAGTTGAATTGTATCAACCTCGCAACGGTGTGAATGAGTGGGTGGTTCCAGAAGGTCAGTACTTTGTAATGGGGGATAACCGTGACAACAGTGCTGATAGCCGCTACTGGGGCTTTGTCCCAGAAGCCAACCTAGTGGGTAAAGCTGTTGCTATTTGGATTAGCTTCGAATTCGAACGCGATGCAGATAGTGTCTTACCCTCTTGGATTCCAACTGGTGTTAGGTTTAACCGCATCGGTGGTATTAACTAAATTATGAATGAGAGAGCATGAATTCTCCTATTGCAAAACTAGAGAAAAAGCTCGGCTATCAATTTAATGATGCCGAGCTAATCAGCTTAGCACTGACACATCGCAGTGCTAATGGAAAACACAATGAGCGTCTTGAGTTTCTGGGCGATTCAATTTTAAGTTTTGTCATTGCTGATGATCTTTACCATCGTTTCCCAAAAGTGAATGAAGGGGACATGAGCCGCATGCGTGCCACCTTAGTGCGTGGCAATACACTCGCGGAGCTAGGTCGTGAATTCGAACTAGGAGATCACTTAAAATTAGGTCCAGGTGAATTAAAGAGCGGCGGCTTTCGTCGTGATTCAATCCTTGCTGACGCTGTAGAAGCGATCATTGGTGGTATCTACTTAGATAGTGATATCGAAGTCGTGCGTGGCATCATATTGAGTTGGTACAAAACTCGCCTTGATGCGATTAAGCCAGGGGTTTCACAAAAAGATCCTAAAACTCGTCTACAAGAGTTTCTTCAGGGTCGAAGAAAACCTCTACCTGCTTACACAGTGACTAATATTAAAGGTGAAGCACATAACCAAGAGTTTACGGTTTCGTGTGATGTAGCAGGTATTGGACAACCTGTTATTGGTAAAGGCACCAGCCGCCGCAAGGCAGAACAAGCGGCTGCTGAATTAGCACTAGAGCAACTGACCAATGACTGATTCAACAGACAACAACGAATTTGATATCGATGCGTTTTTCTCATCGAGCAATGAACAGACAAGTTCGCCAGACAATCAACACTGTGGCTTTGTGGCGATTGTAGGTCGTCCAAACGTGGGTAAATCAACACTTCTTAACCGTATCCTAGGTCAGAAGATTTCGATTACTTCACGTAAACCTCAGACGACTCGTCACCGTATTATGGGCGTTGATACCGAAGGCGACTACCAAGCTATTTATGTCGATACTCCGGGTCTGCATATTGAAGAGAAGCGTGCGATTAACCGTTTGATGAACCGTGCAGCTAACTCTTCACTCAGTGATGTTAACCTAGTCTTTTTCTTGGTTGATGGCACGCACTGGACCAGTGACGATGAAATGGTGTTGACCAAACTGCAAAAGTCTAACTTCCCAGTGGTACTGTGTGTCAACAAAGTTGACAATGTACAAGACCGCAATGACGTAATGCTGCATATGATGGAAATGTCTAAGCGCATGGACTTTGTTGATGTGGTGCCTATCTCGGCGAAGCATGGCAAAAACATTGATGTGTTGCGTAAACATGTTCGTGAGCACTTGCCGAAGGCGACACACCACTTTCCTGAAGAGTATGTCACTGACCGTTCTCAACGCTTTATGGCGTCAGAGATTGTTCGCGAAAAGTTGATGCGTTTTACGGGTGAAGAGCTTCCTTACTCTGTTACCGTTGAAATTGAACGCTTTGACTACAACCCAGAAACAGACGGATTCCACATTAACGCTTTGATTTTGGTTGAACGCAGCGGCCAGAAGAAAATGGTAATTGGTAAAGGCGGCGAAAAGATCAAAACGATCGGCCGTGAAGCGCGTCTGGATATGGAAGAGTTATTTGGTCGCAAGGTTTACCTTGAAACTTGGGTTAAGGTGAAATCGGGCTGGGCGGATGATGAGCGAGCTCTTCGTTCACTCGGCTACATCGATGACCTTTAACGAGTGCGAGGCTTGAGCTTCGCTCCGTAGAATACGAAATAAGGAGCCACTGGCTCCTTCTTTTTTATGTAACACTAATCTGGCAGATTCTATGTCTTCTGATGGCTTACAGCGTTGCTTTGTTTTACACCGTCGCCCTTACAGCGAATCAAGTTTAATCCTTGATGTCTTTAGTGAGGAATATGGCCGTATTACCTTGATGTCTAAAGGTGCACGTAGTAAACGTTCTAACCTGAAAGGGGCTTTGCAGCCATTTACGCCTTTATTGCTCAAGTGGTCAGGCAATGGTTCGATGAAAACGTTACGTCAGGCTGAGCCAATTAGTCTCGGATTACCACTGTCGGGGATCTCCCTTTATTCGGCTATGTATGTCAATGAGCTTGTCGGTCGAATTTTGATGGCGGAAGTTCCAATGCCTGCGCTGTTTCACGATTATTTACATGCCCTGACGGAATTGGCGCAGTGTGAAAATCCAGAGCCGGCCCTGAGACGATTTGAACTCGCTATGTTGTCAGCAATGGGTTATGGCGTCGATTTTATGCACTGCGCGGGTACGGGTGAACCCGTTGAACCGGCAATGACTTACCGTTACCGAGAGCAGAAAGGTTTCATCGCTTCGGTACGCAAAGATAACCTAACGTTTTACGGCAGTGAGCTTATCGCGATTAGTGAGCGTAGATTCACCACAAAAGAACAACTTAAAGCGGCAAAACGCTTTACACGCATAGCCTTAAGGCCGTATCTTGGCGGCAAACCATTAAAAAGCCGGGAACTGTTTTTATCCAGAGCAAAGGTTCCCTATACCAAGAACATTAATTGATAGACGATTGATGGGCTGGGTATTAAGCACGGAGTATTGGAAAATGAGCTCAATCTATCTAGGTGTTAATATCGATCATATTGCGACTTTGCGTAACGCGCGAGGTACAAAGTATCCAGATCCTGTACATGCTGCGGAAGTCGCGGAGCGAGCTGGCGCTGATGGTATTACCATCCACCTACGTGAAGACCGTCGTCATATCAATGATCGTGATGTACGTATCCTACGTGAAACGCTTCAAACGCGTATGAACCTAGAGATGGCTGTGACTGACGAAATGGTAGAGATCGCGCTAAAAACTAAGCCTGAATACGTGTGTCTGGTACCTGAAAAACGTGAAGAATTGACCACTGAAGGCGGTCTAGATGTTGTTGGTCAGCTAGAGAAAGTTAAAAACGCGACACAAAAACTGACTGAAGCGGGTATTAAGGTATCGCTATTTATCGATGCAGACCGTGAACAGATCGATGCAGCAAAAGCATGTGGAGCGCCATTCATTGAGCTTCATACTGGTCACTACGCTGATGCAGAGAGTGAAGAAGATCAGCAAGATGAGCTGAAAAAAATCGCTGCTGGCGCAAGCTACGCGAACGATCTTGGTATTACAGTGAATGCTGGACATGGCCTGACTTACCACAACGTCGCACCGATTGCTGCTATCCCTGAAATTTATGAGCTGAACATTGGCCATTCAATTATTGGTCGTGCGGTGTTTGATGGTCTTCATAAAGCCGTTGCTGATATGAAAGCGCTAATGGTTGCAGCGCGTCGTTAAGTTATGGCAATTGTTGGCTTAGGGACGGATATTGCTGAAATAGAACGAGTAGAGAATGCGCTCACCCGTAGCGGTGAGCCCTTTGCTAAACGCATTCTCACCGCCAATGAACTCGCAAAGTTTACAGGACTGAAGCAGCAAGGACGTTTTTTAGCTAAGCGTTTTGCGGCTAAAGAAGCAGCTTCAAAGGCGTTAGGAACCGGCATCGCGTTGGGGGTTAGCTTTCAAGACTTTGAAATTACCAACGATGCGTTAGGTAAACCAGTGCTGACATTAAGTGGCAAAGCTTTAGAAATGGCACAAAAAAAACAGGTGGAGCATATCCACTTGTCCATCTCCGATGAGCGCCACTATGCCGTGGCGACAGTGATATTAGAAAGCTAGCTGCCTAAGTAGGGCTGAGCACTTGCCACTACTTTTTCCATTTCATCCTGCAATTCAAATAACTCAGGCTCAATGTCCTCGATACTCGAGCCTGAACGAAGCTCCTTCTCAATCGTTGCACAGATATTCTTGAGTCGTGGTACGCCACAATAAGAGCTACTGCCATGCAGTTTGTGCACATGATGAATCAACTGTTTAGTGTCAAAGTGATCATCTTCAAGGGCGCCCTCAACAATCGCACTCACTTCAGGCACATAGTCAACAAGCATCTGTAGCATGTCGCGTGCGAGATCTTCTTTATTCGCAGACTGTTTAAGTGCCGCTTGCCAATCGATGATCATATTGCTGTGCTCTGAATGAGCAGCTTGTTCGACCGCTTCCTCAATCACGGCTGAAGTGCTGATATCGAGTTTTTCGAGCTCTTCTTGGTTGGTATGTGGATTCCAGTGCATTAGAACCTGTTGAAGCACATGTTCTTCGATCGGTTTGGTTAGGTAGTCGTCCATGCCTGCTTTCAATAGTCGATCACGTTCGCCACTCATAGCGTGAGCAGTAACTGCGATCACTGGCGTGTTGGCATTCAACTCTGTTTGTTTAATCTTCTTACACGCGGTCACCCCATCCATATGCGGCATTTGAATGTCCATCAGGATAATATCGAAATGCTGAGCTTCTGCTTGTTTGACGGCATCGATACCATTGGTACAGGTAATGACCTGGTCAACACGCTCTTGCAGAAGGGCACTGATGAGCTTCAAGTTGGCAGGGTTGTCGTCGACAGCCATGACGGTCAGTGGCAGCGTTTTTCTATTCTCTGTAACACTTTCCAGCAACGGCTCGCTTTCTTGATTCGCCGCCAGAGTCTGTAGCAATTTGCGTCTAGAGAGTGGCTTGGTGATACAGTGAATATGATACTTTTGGATCAGGTGATCTGATAGCGCGAGGCTGGTACTAGGTGTACCAACGATGACGTGTGGAGCACAGCGCATCGCTTGTTCCACCCAGCTCTGTACTGTCGCCACTTCGTTATCGCCGCTCGGCGATAGGTTGAGTAGAACGTAGTCATATTTCTCCACTTCCTCTGGTAATGAGGAGCGATAAGTCACGACTAAGCCTTCTTGAACCAGTGTCTGCTGAATGACAGATGCTGCTTGCATGTTTGGCTCAACCAGTAGCAATGAGCGTTGACGTAGTACTTGAGTTTCTAGCAACTCACTGACTGGCATATCGGTTGACGATAGACGTAAAGTAAACCAGAAGGTAGATCCTTGGTGGAGGCGGCTGGTAAGACTGATTTCACCGCCCATCTGGCTAACCAGTTTTTGCGTAATAACCAAGCCTAGACCTGTACCGCCATAACGTCTGGAGATACTGGCATCAGCTTGGCTGAACGCTTGGAATAGTTGCGATTGCTGACGCTCTGAAATACCGATACCAGTATCTCGCACCATAAATTGCAATTCGACAAAGTCATCTTTCTGAGAGCGCATCTCAACACTGATATCGATGTTGCCACGTTCTGTAAACTTGATCGAGTTACCGACTAAGTTAGTCAGAACCTGTTGAATACGCAGAGGATCCCCCACCAACCCAGCTGGAATTTTAGGATCGATCTTTAATGTTAATTCGAGCCCTTTCTCATGGGCGCTGGTGGCCTGTAGATTGACCACTTCTTCCAGCGAGCCTTGGAAATCAAACGGGATGTTCTCCAGTGCCAGTTTACCCGCTTCCAATTTAGAAAAATCTAAAATGTCATTGATGATATTGAGTAAGTTGTTTGCCGACTTTTCTATCGTTTGTAAGTAGTCGGCTTGGCTATTGGTTAGAGTTGTCTTGAGCATTTGTCGAGTAAAGCCGATGACACCATTAAGAGGGGTACGCAGTTCGTGGGACATGTTGGCCAAAAACTCGGATTTGACCCGAGCGGCTTCTTGAGCGCGTTTTTTGGCGATGTCGAGCTCGACGTTTTGAATTTCTAGCTGTTCAAGCGTTTCTCGTAAATCGGAGGTTGCTTGGTCAATGCTGTGTTGCATTTCTACGTGATATTCCGACAGTGACACCGCCATCGAGTTGATACCGTTTTTCAGGGAGTCTAACTCGCCATGCATCTTACCTTCGATACGGACATCAAGATGACCGCGACGAATTCGGTCGACCATGTTTTTCATATGGGAGATAGGGCGTGTCACGTCATACATCAATCGGTAAGCGAAGACGGCGGATAGACCTAACCCGATCAAGAGTACTAAGCAAGCCGAAAATATTTCCTGATACTGCTGCAAACGAAGTGAGGATAAATCGAGTTCAATCGCGACATAACCCAGAGCGGGGTTATTTCCCTGATCTTTCATTGTCGCCATGAGGCCTGATTCAGCGATCACAGGCGCTCTAAGTACCAAGGTGTTGTCTGTTAAATCAGAACTGACTAATAGTGGAATCGGTTCCGTGCGCGGGAAAGTAAGCAGCTCGAAATTGGGGTGAAAGTTTGAGGTAACAAAGAGGTCATGATTGTAATCGAACACTGCAATGCTTCGAACAAACTTAGAATTTTTTCGATGTGCATAACTAATGATTCGGCGGACTGACTCGCGGCTATTATTTTTTAACCCCTCTTCACTCGCGATCGCTAATGGTTCGATAATACTTAAACCTGAATTGATCACTTGCTTTTCAAGATCGTGATAGCGATTGAAAGAGAAAAATGCGCTCAAAAGCAGGCCGATAATCAGCGTAGGTGCTAACGTGAGTGTAATAACGCGGGCGCGCAAGCCATATCTTGTCATTATTATCTAAACATCGTGGTGTGGATATGGGAAAATGACTTCCAAAATTAATCGAAGTCGTCGAGTCCTTAAGCATAATCAACTCAGTCGGCTCAGACAATGATTCAGGCGTAAAAGCTTGGGACGTATACCTAAATAACCGCTAGATGAGGTTTGTCTTACGGGTATTTTAAGCAATTCGAGCACAAGGTCGTTAGACCATAGAAATAGGCACACAGCATGGCGCGTTTTTTCCAACCGAAGAAGAAAACTCAACTCAATACTAAGCATCAATCGCTAACCATTGAAAAACTCGATCATCACGGCGCAGGCATAGCTTATCAAAATAACAAACCTATCTTTATTGAAGGTGCTCTGCCCGGTGAGCAAGTGTTGGCGCAGCTGACAGAAAGTAAGAGTAAGTTTGCACGAGCCAAACTCATCAAAATTCAGCAACCCAGCCAGCAACGTATTGAACCTTTCTGTGCACATTATCATGAGTGTGGGGGCTGTAATATGCAGCACCTATCGAGTGCAGCGCAGCAAGAGTATAAGCAACAGACGTTGAGTCAGTTAATGAGTAAGTTTGCTGGGCAAAGTATTGAATTGGACGCGCCAATTTTAGGGGACTCTCAGAGTTATCGCCGTCGTGCCCGAGTGAGTATCAAGCTAAACAAAAAAACACGTCAGCTTGAATTTGGTTTCAGAAAAAAGAACAGTCAGGATATTGTCAACGTGACCCACTGTCCTGTGCTGGATACAGAACTGGATGCTTTGCTTGCTCCGCTGTATTCACTGCTACGCGGTTTCTCCAATCAAGAGAACATCGGTCATTTAGAATTGGTAAAAGGCGACAACACCAACGTGATTGTGTTGCGCCACTTAAAGCCTCTAAAAGCACAAGATCAGCAGGCGCTTGAAGATTTTGCACAGCAGCAGGGAGCGGCGCTTTACCTCATGCCAGAGAGTGATCAGCTAAATCGAGTTGTTGGTGAGTCGGCACACTATCGAGAAGCGGGAGTGACGATTCCATTTGAGCCGAATAACTTTATTCAGGTAAACCAGAAGGTCAACCAAGCTATGGTGCAGCAAGCTATCACTTGGCTAGAATTGACGGCTCAAGATAGAGTGTTGGATCTGTTCTGCGGTCTGGGCAATTTCAGTTTACCTATCGCTAAGCAGGTGATGAGTGTCGTTGGGGTTGAAGGTGTTGACGTTATGGTTGAAAAAGCCGCATCCAATGCCCAGTTTAACCAAATAGACAATGCGTCATTTTATCAGGCGAATTTGGAACAAGACGTTTCTGGTCAGCTCTGGGCCGCTGAAAAATTTGATAAAATACTGCTCGACCCAGCCAGAGCGGGGGCTAGTGGTATTATTGAGCAAATATCTGCGTTGGGTGCAAGTCGAGTAGTTTATGTTTCTTGCAATCCTGCTACCCTAGCCAGAGATTCGCAAAGCTTGCTAAGTCAGGGCTACAGATTACAAAAATTGGGTATGCTTGACATGTTTCCGCATACCAGCCATTTAGAGTCGATGGCACTCTTTGTAAAGGATTAAACGAACTTCCTCAGCGGCTGGTAGTCTCAATGCTGAGGATATCGAAGATAAAAAATATAACAGGACGAAGATAATGGTTGCGGTAAGAAGCGCACATTTAAATCAAGACGAACAGTTTGAGCTAGATAAGTGGATTGCTAGCTTAGGGCAAGACCCTAAAATTGCTAAGCGCTTAAAAGAAGTTTACCGTCGTGGCGAAGAAATCTTAGAGGGGAACGATCAAGGCCCACTGCTTTTGTGGCGTGGTCGGGAAATGATCGAGATCTTGATTACTTTGTCGATGGACAAAGCGACGTTAGTCGCTGCATTGCTATTTCCGCTGGTGACCAGTGGGGCTTACGATAGACAGCAATTTGAAGAAGATTTTGGTAAAGAGACCATCAAGCTGATTGATGGCGTTGAAGAGATGGCCGCGCTTGGTCAATTGAACGTCACAATGGAAGGCGGTGCTGCCTCAACGCAAGTGGACAATGTTCGTCGCATGTTACTCGCGATGGTCGATGATTTCCGTTGTGTGGTTATCAAGCTTGCAGAGCGAATTGCCAACCTAGTCGAAGTTAAAAAGGCGCCAGAAGAAGTTCGTCAAGCGGCAGCAAAAGAGTGTGCCAATATCTATGCGCCTTTGGCTAACCGCCTTGGCATTGGTCAGTTGAAATGGGAAATGGAAGACTACGCGTTCCGTTATCAGCAACCAGAAACCTACAAACAGATAGCTAAGCAACTTTCTGAACGCCGTATCGTGCGTGAAAAATATATCCAAGACTTTGTCGATGACCTGATGGCAGAGATGAAGGCCTCGTCGATCAATGCAGAGGTCAGTGGTCGTCCTAAGCATATCTACAGTATTTGGCGAAAAATGCAGAAAAAAGGTCTCGCATTTGATGAGCTATTTGACGTGCGAGCGGTACGTATCATTGCTGATAAGCTTCAAGATTGTTATGCCGCGTTAGGTGCTGTCCATACCAAATACAAGCATCTCCCAAGCGAGTTTGACGACTACGTCGCGAACCCGAAACCGAATGGATACCAATCGATCCATACCGTGATACTTGGCCCTGAAGGTAAGACGATAGAAATTCAGATTCGTACTAAAGATATGCACGAAGATTCTGAGTTAGGCGTGGCCGCGCACTGGAAATACAAAGAAGGTGGCGGTGGCCGTAGCGGTTACGACGAGAAGATTACTTGGCTTCGTAAGCTGCTGGATTGGCAAGAAGAAATGTCAGATTCAGGCGAGATGCTTGATGAACTGCGCAGCCAGGTGTTTGATGATCGCGTTTATGCCTTTACACCACGTGGTGATGTCGTCGACTTACCTATGGGCGCGACGCCTTTGGACTTCGCTTACCATATTCACTCAGAAGTCGGACATCGCTGTATCGGTGCGAAAGTCGCGGGACGTATCGTACCGTTCACTCACAAGCTGGCGATGGGTGATCAGGTCGAAATCATCACATCCAAAGAGCCGAATCCATCACGCGACTGGCTAAACCCTTCAATGGGCTTCGTCACTTCAGGTCGTGCTCGCGCTAAGATTAATGCTTGGTTCCGCAAACAGAGCCGTGAGAAGAACCTAGAAGCTGGACGTGAAATTCTCGAAACGGAACTGGCGAAAATCGGCGCGACGCTAAAAAATGCAGAGCACTATGCCATTAAGCGTTTTAACGTCAACAGTGCAGATGAGCTCTATGTTGGTGTCGGTAGTGGTGATTTGCGAATAAACCAAATCATTAACCATATCAACGCCTTGGTGAATAAGCCGACGGCAGAAGAGGAAGATAAGCAAGCCCTCGAAAAACTGCAAGAAGCAGAAAGCCGAGCTCCGGCTCAGAGCCGACCAAAGAAAGATGCCGTTGTCGTTGAAGGGGTTGATAACCTGATGACTCATCTCGCGCGTTGCTGTCAGCCAATCCCTGGGGATGAAATCGCAGGTTACATTACTCAAGGTCGAGGTATTTCTGTTCACCGAGCTGACTGTGAGCAGCTAGAAGAGCTAAGACATCACGCCGCAGAACGTATCATCGATACGGTGTGGGGCAGTGGCTTTGTTGGTTCATACATTTTGACGGTGCGCGTAGAAGCAATGGAGCGTAGTGGCTTGCTAAAAGACATTACCACCTTGTTTGCCAACGAAAAAATCAAAGTCACCAGCATGAAGAGTCGTGTCGACTATCGCAAGCAGTTGTCGATTATGGACTTTGACCTAGAGGTAACGAACGTTGAAGTACTGTCTCGTGTATCAAAGCGCGTAGAACAGATCAAAGATGTGATGTCGGTAAAACGCCTAGGCTAATTTTTACGTCGTATTTGGCTCCCTAACATCGTTAGCTGCACTTATTTAGAAAACTGATCAACATATATAATCAAGGTGAGTGGTTTTGGCTACTCGCCTTTTTGTTTAAAGGAAGAGATTAAAGATGAGTCACCCAATTGAACAGTTAGAACAGATCATGGCAACGCTGCGTGATCCTGAAAAGGGTTGTCCATGGGATCTGAAACAGAGCTTCGACACCATAGTCCCTCACACCATCGAAGAGACATATGAAGTGGTTGATGCGATTCAAAACCGTGATTGGCCAAATCTCAAAGAAGAGTTGGGTGACTTGTTATTTCAGGTTATTTTCTATAGCCAGTTGGCTAAAGAGCAGGGCTTGTTCGACTTTTCGCAGGTCGTTGATACGGTCAATGAGAAGCTCACACGTCGCCATCCACACGTGTTTTCGGATATCGAATTTGAGAATGAAGAGCAAATTAATGCCAACTGGGAGGCTGAAAAAGCCAAAGAGAAAGCGCAAGTAGGCAAAACTGAGCAAAGTATTCTAGACTCAATACCAGTCTCTCTGCCGGCTCTTTCGCGTGCTACAAAAATACAGAAGAAATGCGCGAAATTCGGTTTTGACTGGGATTCAATCGGGCCTGTTGTTGACAAGGTTCATGAAGAAATTGAAGAGGTTATGGACGAAGCACTGCAGGTGACACCTAGCGATGAAAAGATAGAGCTAGAGCTTGGTGACTTGTTGTTTGCGACGGTAAATTTAGCTCGTCATTTAGGAGCTAATCCGGAAGTGGCTTTGAGCAAAGCTAACCTCAAGTTTATGCGCCGCTTTAAAGGTGTAGAAGGTTTGGTCGCAGAACAAGGCAAGCAACTGACTGATTTTACTTTAGAACAGTTGGATGCTTTCTGGGATGAAGTGAAAAGGCAAGAGGTCGGTGTTGATTAAACCGTCACTCGAATTTGATTTGAAGCAAAAAATAAAAAATTGCAGTGTGATAGATTTCACGTTGTAGCGGAAAAGGGCTTCTGGTATATTTATATCCCGTCCAGAAGAAATCCATTTTCCCTCATTCAACCAATTTCAGGTTAAACATGACGACAAATTACATTTTTGTTACTGGCGGGGTTGTATCCTCTCTAGGTAAAGGTATTGCAGCAGCATCTCTTGCGGCTATTTTAGAAGCTCGTGGTCTTAAAGTGACTATGATGAAGCTTGACCCTTACATCAACGTTGATCCAGGCACAATGAGCCCGACTCAGCACGGTGAGGTGTTCGTCACTGAAGATGGCGCTGAAACTGACCTTGACCTTGGTCACTACGAGCGTTTCATCCGTACTAAAATGACCAAGCGCAACAACTTCACAGCAGGTCGTGTTTACGCTGACGTACTACGTAAAGAGCGTCGTGGCGACTACCTAGGTGCAACGATTCAGGTAATCCCTCACATCACTAACGCTATCAAAGACCGCGTAATCGCTGGTTCTGAAGGACATGATGTTGCTATCGTTGAAGTGGGTGGTACGGTTGGTGATATCGAATCACTACCATTTATGGAAGCTATTCGTCAGCTAGCGGTAGAACTAGGCCGTGAGCGCGCAATGTTCATGCACCTAACTCTTGTTCCTTACTTAGCAGCAGCGGGCGAAGTGAAAACTAAACCGACTCAGCACTCTGTAAAAGAGCTACTGTCGATCGGTATCCAGCCAGATATTCTTGTTTGTCGTTCAGATCGTATGATCCCTGCGAACGAACGTAAGAAGATTGCTCTTTTCTGTAACGTTCCAGAGAAAGCAGTTATCTCTATGAAGGACGTAGATTCAATCTACAAGATCCCTCAACTAATCAAGTCTCAAGGTCTAGACGATCTTGTTTGTGCTCGTTTCGGTATTTCTGCACCTGAAGCTGACCTTTCTGAATGGGAACAGGTTATCTATGAAGAAGCGAACCCAACCGCTGAAGTGACTATTGGTATGGTTGGTAAGTACATCGAACTGCCAGATGCATACAAGTCAGTGAACGAAGCACTGAAACACGCAGGTCTTAAGAACCGCCTAAGCGTGAAAATTAAGTACGTTGATTCTCAAGATGTCGAAACTAAAGGTGAAGAAGCTCTGCACGGTCTTGATGCGATTCTTGTTCCTGGTGGTTTCGGCGATCGTGGTATTGAAGGTAAGATTCTTGCTGCAAAATACGCTCGTGAGAACAAAGTACCTTACCTAGGCATTTGTTTGGGTATGCAAGTGGCACTGATCGAATACGCACGTAATGTGGCGGGCATGGCAGGTGCACACTCAACAGAATTTAACAAAGAGACTAAGTACCCAGTTGTTGGTCTAATCACTGAGTGGGTTGACGGCGAAGGTAACGTAGAAGAGCGTACTGAGAAATCAGATCTTGGTGGTACTATGCGTCTAGGCTCACAACTGTGTCACCTAGAGAAAGGGACTAAAGCTTACGAACTTTACGGTAGCGCGACGATCCATGAACGTCACCGTCACCGTTACGAAGTGAACAACAATCTTCGTCCAAAAATTGAAAAGGCAGGCCTGAAAGTATCGGGTCTATCAGCGGACAAGAAACTGGTAGAAGTTATTGAGAACCCAGCTCACCCATGGTTTGTAGCGGCTCAGTTCCACCCAGAGTTCACTTCTACACCTCGCGATGGTCACCCACTATTTGCAGGTTTCGTTAAAGCAGCTGGTGAATTCCAGCGTGGCGAATTAGAGAAGTAAAGGATACAGGCAGTAGCGTTAGTAGTGCTGCTGCCTTTAATTTTGACATTATATATTCAACGAGAAGGAAACATTCAATGTCTAAGATCGTTAAAGTTCTAGGTCGTGAAATCATCGATTCACGTGGTAACCCAACTGTAGAAGCTGAAGTACACCTAGAAGGCGGTTTCGTAGGTATGGCTGCTGCTCCATCTGGCGCATCAACTGGTTCACGCGAAGCTCTTGAGCTACGTGACGGCGACAAAGCTCGTTTCCTAGGTAAAGGTGTTCTTAAAGCTGTTGAAGCTGTAAACGGTGCAATCGCTGAAGCTCTAGTTGGTAAAGATGCTAAAGACCAAGCTGCAATCGACGCTATCATGATCGAGCTAGACGGTACTGAAAACAAATCTAAGTTCGGTGCTAACGCAATTCTAGCTGTATCTCTAGCGAACGCTAAAGCTGCTGCAGCGGCTAAAGGCATGCCTCTATACGAGCACATCGCTGAGCTAAACGGTACTGCTGGTCAGTTCTCTATGCCTCTACCAATGATGAACATCATCAACGGTGGTGAGCATGCAGACAACAACGTTGACATCCAAGAGTTCATGATCCAACCAGTTGGTGCTAAGACTCTTAAAGAAGGTCTACGTATCGGTGCAGAAGTATTCCACAACCTAGCTAAAGTTCTTAAGTCTAAAGGCTACAGCACTGCAGTTGGTGACGAAGGTGGTTTCGCTCCTAACCTTAAGTCTAACGCTGAAGCTCTAGAAGTTATCGCAGAAGCTGTTGCAGCTGCGGGTTACGAACTAGGTAAAGACGTTACTCTAGCTATGGACTGTGCAGCATCTGAGTTCTTCGACAAAGAAGCTGGCATCTACAACATGAAAGGCGAAGGTAAAACGTTCACTTCTGAAGAGTTCAACCACTACCTAGCTGAGCTAGCTAACCAATTCCCAATCGTTTCTATCGAAGATGGTCTAGACGAGTCTGATTGGGCTGGCTTCAAGCACCAAACTGAACTACTAGGTGACAAGCTGCAACTAGTAGGTGACGATCTATTCGTTACTAACACTAAGATCCTTGCTGAAGGTATCGAGAAAGGCGTAGCTAACTCTATCCTTATCAAGTTCAACCAAATCGGTTCTCTAACTGAGACTCTAGCTGCAATCAAGATGGCTAAAGACGCAGGTTACACAGCTGTAATCTCTCACCGTTCTGGCGAAACTGAAGATGCAACTATCGCTGACCTAGCGGTAGGTACTGCTGCAGGTCAAATCAAAACTGGTTCAATGAGCCGTTCTGACCGTGTTGCTAAGTACAACCAACTAATCCGTATCGAGGAAGCTCTAGGTGAGCGCGCTCCTTTCAACGGTCTAAAAGAAGTTAAAGGTCAATAATTCATAGTTTGAATTATTAGCTTAAAGCTCTAATAAATGCCTCACTTTTTAGTGGGGCATTTTGCATTTAAGGCTCTAAGAACAATGAGCCGTTCTGACCGTGTTGCTGCTATACCTAAAAGAAAGCAACCAACTAATCCGTATCGAGGAAGCTCTAGGTGAGCGCGCTCCTTTCAACGGTCTAAAAGAAGTTAAAGGTCAATAATTCATAGTTTGAATTATTAGCTTAAAGCTCTAATAAATGCCTCACTTTTTAGTGAGGCATTTTGCGTTTAAGGCTCTAAGAACAATGAGCCGTTCTGACCGTGTTGCTGTCGAAAGGGTTGGTAAGAGTTATTGCCTAAAAGAGCTCATATTCTAGTTAGCGGCTAGTTCTTTAATTGCCGTAACTCTGCGTTTTTCCATCTCTTCTCGAATATCCGCACCTTTGAAGCCATCCTGAATGATTGATTGGACGTCGACAGATAATGCCGCTTGGTAGGCTTGCTCAAAAACCGCTTTTTGCGGGTAATCAATCTCTTCATGGCCTGTTCTGCCACGGCTATCGGCCATACAGCACAGTAGAATGTCTTGTAGGCGCTCTGGCTTGCGCCATACATCGAACTTATTAAGCACTTTGAGTTTGGTTTCAGGGCGAAGCTCAGCTGCACGATGGATATTTGAGTGCTGTTCACAAACCATCAATGCTAGGTCACGATATTCGTTGGGCACTCTCACTCGTTCGCATAACTGCTTAATTAACTTTAGTCCTGTGTGGCAATGCATTTTATGGCTAGGCCATTCAGAAGGAGGGGTGACACCTTTGCCTAAGTCATGAACTTGCGCTGCAAATCGCACAGGTAACGAGTTGCTGAGCAAGGCTGCTTGCTTAGCGACCATTAACGTGTGAATACCGGTATCTATTTCTGGATGCCATTTTTCTGGCTGAGGTACACCGAATAGGGCATCAAGTTCAGGAAGCAATACGCTAAGAGCACCACATTGCCTTAATACAGATAAAAATACTTGTGGGTTGGGGGTTGAAAGAGACTTTTGCCATTCAAGCCAAACTCGCTCGGGAGTAAGGTTATTCAATTCTCCAGAATGTACGATTTGGCGCATTAGCGTTAAAGTTTCATCAGCAACACTGAACCCCAAATGATCAAGCTTAGCGGCAAAGCGAGCGACGCGTAACACGCGCAACGGATCTTCAGTAAAGGCACTAGAGACATGGCGCAAAATACGATCTCTTAGATCGGCTTGACCATTGAATGGATCGATGATGGTGCCATCAGGATCTTGTGCCATCGCGTTGATAGTAAGATCTCGGCGCAGGAGATCTTCTTCTAAAGTCACATCGGCGGCAAAGTAACACTCAAATCCAGTATATCCCGAACCAATCTTGCGTTCGGTGCGGGCAAGGGCATGTTCCTCCTTCGTTTTAGGATGAAGGAATACAGGGAAATCTTTACCGACAGCGGTATAGCCTTTTTCAAGTAGTTGTTCGGGTGTTGCACCGACCACGACCCAATCTTTGTCATAGATGTCGATCTCGAGTAACTGATCGCGGACTGCACCACCAACAAGGTATCTTTGCACCTAGCTCTCCCTTTTATCTATAATGTCATTGGCTATTTGTGCCAGCAATGGTACTTTCCTTAGCGACAAATTCCCAGAGACGAGAAGTATGTATCAACAATATTTTGCGCTAACAGAGCTACCATTTTCGATTGTGCCTAACTCTCGTTTTGTATTTCAAAGTCGCCGCCATAAAGAAGCCACTTTTCAAATTCAAGCCGGGCTTGGAGAAGGCGGTGGCTTCGCGATGCTTACTGGTGAAGTGGGTACAGGTAAAACGACCATCGCTCGCTCAATACTAAATACTCTAGCAGAGACAACACAGGCAGGGTTAATCCTCAATCCTACCTTTTCTGATATTGAGTTGCTTGAAGCGGTATGTGATGAGTTTGAGCTGGATTATCCGCAGCAAGCGTCACTTAAGCAGCTTAACCAACGTATTCATAAGTTCTTACTGGATAATCACTCTAAGGGGATTCAGACCTTACTGGTGATTGATGAGGCACAACATTTATCTGCGGATGTTCTTGAGCAGCTAAGGTTGCTGACGAATCTTGAAACCGAGAGTCAGAAACTTCTCAAAGTCCTTTTAATCGGACAACCGGAGCTACAACTTAAGCTACAGATGCCACAGCTGAGGCAGCTAGCTCAACGTATTACGGGGCGATACCATTTGCTCCCGTTAAGTAGCGATGAAACTCGAGATTACATTCGATTCCGGCTTACTCTTGCAGGTGGCCCCCCTGACTTATTGCCTGCCAATGCAATTAAGTACATCGCGCGTAACACGCAAGGAATACCGAGATTAATCAACCTCGTCTGTGATGCAAGTTTAAAGCGTGCGTATGCGAATGGAGAAAATCACCCGACGGTAACGACTGTTCAACAGGCTTGCGATGAAGTGATGAGTTTTCAAACCGCGTCTGTTCAAACCTCGGCAGTTATTGGCAGCCATCCACCGCCACGCATCGCTAAGTACATGACGGCGATGAGCGTAGGTGGATTACTCTCTGTGATGGTCTATTTAATGACGCCTAGCCTAGTGAGCTCGACTATCTCTGAGTTATTGCAACAACAGTATCCAAGGGTTGAAAACGTTGAACACATAACGACGGTATTTCCTCAACAGCTTAAAGCACAGTTGGCGCAAGCGAGCGATCAGGAACAGGCGATTTCGGATCTTTATCGAGTATGGGGCTATCGGGCTTCAGTACTGGATCAGTTATGTTTGGATAATGGCAATTCCCAGTTCCGCTGTGAACTGGCGAACGGCACATTAAGTGAGCTTATTGAACTCAATACACCTGTCGTCCTCACTCTGAATATTGATGGACAGGCTCGTTTTGCTGTTCTCTATGCGCTTTCGAACAGCAAAGCAAAGTTATTGGTCAATAATGAGCTGGTGGCGTTTGATACTCAATGGCTAGAAAGCATCTGGCATGGTGAATATCGGCATATCTGGCGCGGTTATTGGGACGAAACGCTCAAGCCAGGTATGCAAGGTGAGAAGGTAGTAATACTTGACCAGTTTATATCTCAAGCTCTCGGGCAGCCAAAATCGGCGACGTTTGTATTTGATCAACAGCTAAAAGAGAAAGTCGAACTATTTCAACGTTGGAAAGGGCTGACAGTGGATGGTATTGCAGGGAAAAAGACCTTGCGTTTACTGGAGATGTTATCTCAGCCAGATAGACCCAAACTAACAGTGGATAAGGAAAATACCGATGTCTAAGGTTATGCGACAACTCAAAAGTTCAGAGCGAAGCCGATGCTCAACTGGCATGCAAGCGCCAATGTTGGCTCCTGTCATGACGACGCAGCCACAGCCTATAGGCAGGTTGCGATACTTCTCGATAGCATTCGTTCCGCCTATGGTGATAGCGGGTCTAGTCGTTATTCATACCTATCAGTCACAAAAACAAGCTTGGCTTGAATCCAATGTTAGTGAGACGGTATCAATTGAAGTTCCGTTCGAATACCAGATTGAAAAAGCGCCAGACTTTGGGCCTCTGGCTGCGACCTATTCTCAGCGTGATGATAAAGTGTCTAACGTTACCGAAGGTGAAATAGACGATGACGCTCTGCCTGATGAGATACTCGGGAAGGCTGGAAACACCGTTCAAAGTGTAGCTTCAGATCAAACCGATCTGCTGACAGGTCTCGATTTGTCAGGTCTATCACCAGAGCTGGCGCAACGGTTTGCAAGCGCCGTTAATACAATCCCTCAAGTTGAGCCAGTGAACTCGGATGACCGAGTGTCAAACCTGTCACAACAGCCTGATAGTTGGTATGGAAAACTGCCAGCAATGAACTTTCAGACGCATGTCTACTCGAGCCGAGCTGATAAGCGTTGGGTTAAGGTAAATGGGGTAGAGTACAGTGAAGGTGACTGGATTAGCGCGGATGTTGAGTTGGTGGCGATCGAGCAGCAAGCCTGTCGGATTCGCTACAAGGGCGAGTTGATAGAAGTGCCTGCCTTATATGATTGGAAAGGTTAACTGATTAAAAAAGGTCACGACATCGTGACCTTGTTAATTTCTGTTCTACTTACCCCCAACCGGATGGAGAACGTTTTCTGCGTGGAATGATATGTGGCAGAATCAAGCCAAGCAGTAGACCGATACCTGCAACGCCACCGCCATACATAAAGTATTTCAGTAGTAAGTCATCTTTCTGTGTATCCAGTTTCGCACGCAGTTTGCGAACTTCTTCCTGAGAAGCGGATAGCTGTTGGCTCATTTCGTTGTAGCCTAGTTCTAACTCACTGATTTGGCGGTTACGAGTTTCTAGAGAATCGACTAATCCCGCTTTTTCTTGATCAGCATTTGAGCGAGCATTCGCCAGCTTCTCTTTAACGTCTTTTAGCTCATCTTCAAGCTTAGGTAGTCGTAAAGCCATGCTTTCTTGATTAGTAACGAATCGGCTTTCAATCCAGCCTCTACGTCCTTTGCTGTCTTGAACTTCTGTATATCCAGAGTCTTTGTTTGTCGACAGTAGTTTTACTTTTTCGCCAGCATCAATACTGCCGATAATGCGGAATTGGTTGCTTGGACCAGAGTGCATATAGGTAAAAAGCTTATCAGAAATATAACGGTCTTGAGCAAATGCCGCTGGCACAGCAAGCATCGAGGCCAAAACGAAGCAAACCAGTTTTTTCACGGTAAATCCTTTAACAGTCTAAGAGGGGCTGCAAACCCATTATCTATATAATTCTAGAGCCAAATAGTAAGTAGTTTCTGAGATGACTGCAACAAAGAAGGGAGGCTTAGCCTCCCTTTATGCGGTTTTGAGTCAATAATGACAGTGAGTTAACACATCACTGACGTCATTGATTAAACAAACATCGCTTGAATCGCGTAGAAGAATACGACTGCCAATAGCGCACCTGCTGGCAGTGTAACGATCCAAGATGCAACGATGTTACGCACAACACCAAGGTTAAGTGCTGCGATACCACGAGCAAAACCAACACCTAAAACAGCACCAACGAGTGTTTGAGTGGTAGAGATTGGCAGACCTGTACCTGACGCTAGTACTACAGTACATGCAGTAGCAAGCTGAGCGGCGAAGCCACGGCTAGGTGTTAGTTCTGTAATACCAGTACCAACCGTTGCCATTACTTTGTGACCAAGAGTCGCAAGACCAACAACAATTCCAAAGCCACCGAGTGGTAGAATCCACCAAGCGATCGTACTCTTGGTTGTAATCTCACCCATGTGCTCCACTGTCGATACAACCGCAGATAGAGGGCCAATGGCGTTAGCGACGTCGTTTGAGCCGTGAGCAAATGCCATCGCACAAGCTGTGATAACCATCAGAACGCTAAAGATGCCTTCTACACCAGCAAAGCCATGATCATCTTCGCGGCTAGCAAATTTCTTCTGAATGTAGAAGTAACCACCAGCCATTACGATTGCAGATACAATGGCTGCCCACATCCAAGCTTCACCGTTGGATAGGTGCAGACCAACGTGCTTAAGGCCTTTCTTAATCGTAACCAGAGCAATTACCATAGTGGTAATAAACATGTAAACAGGTACGAAGCGTTTAGCGTTAAACAGAGGTTTTTCAGTATCGAATATCAGTCGTTGTGCACTGACAAAGATTACGTAAGCAAAGAAACCAGAGATAACAGGAGTAATAATCCAGCTACCTACAATGCCTTGAACACTGCTCCAGTCAACCGCTTCTGTACCTACTGAAACACACGCAAAACCGATGATTGCACCGATGATTGAGTGAGTCGTTGAAACTGGCCAACCCATGTAAGAAGCGAGTAGTAGCCATGTACCAGCAGCTAAAAGCGCTGACATCATACCGAAGACAAGTACGTCAGGTTGGTGAGCAAATAGGGACGTTTCAATTACGCCTTTACGGATAGTGTCGGTTACTTCACCACCTGCTAAATATGCACCAGCAAACTCAAAGATCATCGCAATGATGATTGCTTGTTTGACGGTTAGCGCTTTTGACCCCACAGATGTGCCCATCGCATTGGCTACGTCATTTGCGCCAATACCGATAGCCATCATAAAGCCAAAGACTGCTGCAATAATAATCAGGACAGTGCCGTAGTTCGCAAGGATATCCATCGTAATACCTAGTTGTTGATAACAAGCGGAGCAAAAATTAAGAACGACGAAACCCCTTCAGCGCGTCAGTATTTATCGCCTATAAGGGGTGTGAACTAGTTAGATGCTCTTCGTTATTTGGTTAACTTATATTTATGAGCGAGACAACATTACTTCCAGACGCGCACCAACACGTTGCGCCTGATCAGCAATACCGCCTACCCACTCTAGAATTTTGTAAAGGAATATCACATCAACAGGATTTAGATCCGATTCGATCGCCATTAGTTGTTGGCGAAGTTGGATCTGCATCGCGTCTGTGTCGTCCTCAATCACATCCAGTTGGTGGATCATTTCAGCCACAAGCGTTACTTCGCGGCCTTTAAATCCAGTTTCCAATAACTCATCAAGCTCATTGATAACTTTTTGCGCTTGTTCAGCTGCGTCTAGGCAACGTCTTACGTACGCAATAAAATTCTCTTGAAGAGGTGCAGGGATAGTCAATTGACGGCCATAAACTCGGCCAGCAATGTCTTTTGCAAGGTTTGCGAGTTTGTCCTGTTGTGTCAGTAGTTCAAGCATGTCGCTGCGATCCACTGGCATAAACAAACCACGAGGAAGTTTTAGACGAATTTCGCGCTTAAGTACGTCGGCTTCCTTCTCAAGATGAGAAATCTGTGCACGAATTTCAGATGCTTTCTCCCAATCCCCTTTTGAACTTACTTCGAAAAAGTTGATTAGGTGTGAGCAACATTCATTTACACACACAACGTGGCGCTGCAAAGGTTTAATAGGGGACTTTGCAAATAGCCCCATAATTGTATTTACTGGCATGGTCATTCAACCCAATTAATATAACCTAAAAACTAACATACACCATTTCATGGCGAAATGTTGAACGATGGCTATAAAGGCGCGCATGTTAACTCATTAAATCCATCATTAAAACTGTTTTAGATCATCATTAAGTCGATATTTCTTTCTTGCCGAGTAAGAAAATTGGCAATATCCTGTCTCTATCTGCTTTGAAAGGTATAACTATGGAAACCGAGATAGAACTGAAGTTTTTTGTATCTCCCGATTTTTCAGACACTTTACGAGACAAGATTTCTGAAACAAAAGTACTTCAGCACAGCTGTCGAGAGTTAGGTAACACTTACTTTGATACGCCGGATAACTGGCTTCGTCAGCACGATATTGGTCTAAGGATTCGCCGTTTTGATGACGTCTATGTTCAGACGGTGAAAACATCAGGTCGTGTGGTTGCAGGATTGCACCAGAGACCGGAGTACAATGCTGAACATGACAGCAATGACCCGCAATTAGCCCTTCACCCGGGCGATATTTGGCCGGCAGGAAAAGATATCGCCACGCTACAGTCTGAGCTTCAGCCACTTTTCTCTACTAATTTCATCCGAGAGCAATGGTTGATTGGTATGCCTGATGGTAGCCAAGTTGAGGTTGCGTTTGACCAAGGCATGGTCGAAGCCAATGGTAAGCAAGATCCGATTTGCGAAGTTGAGCTCGAGCTAAAGTCCGGACAGACCGATGCGTTATTTACACTGGCTCGTAGCTTCTCTGAAGATGGCGGTATGCGCTTAGGCAACTTGAGCAAAGCAGCCAAAGGCTACCGTTTAGCGATGGGCTACACGGGGGACGAAGTAAAACCGTTAACCTTAGTTGCAACGAATAAGAATGACACCGTTGAGTCGTGCTTTATCAACTCTTTAGAACATGCTCTTTCTCATTGGCATTACCATGAACAGATCTATTCAGAGCGTGATTCGATCGAAGCGGTGCATGAGATAAAAAATTCGCTCAGCTTCATTCGACAGATTTTAACGGTTTACGGTGGTGTGGTTCCTCGTCGTGCAAGTGCTATTTTGCGCCAAGAGCTTAAATGGCTTGAGCAAGAACTTGAGTGGTTACATGATTACGACTACCTCGAAGATCTGCTTGATGACAAAGGCCATGCGCTACGTAAACTCGATGCGCGTAAGTTTCTTGTCAGTGAACTGAAACTGCTTCAAGAACAGCTACCGAGTCGTGAACAAGTTTTGGAGTTACTGAATTCAGCACGTTATACTGGCTTGTTGTTAGATTTAAGTCGCTGGATCCTGACTCGCGGTTGGCAGCCTTTCCTTGATGATAAGTCTCGCGAAAAAATGACACTTAATATTGAGCATTTCTCAATACAGCAACTTGATCGCACATGGGCTGAGTTGATGGAAGCTTTCCCACCAGAACGCAACCTAACTAGCCAAGACTACATTGAGCAGCAATACCGTTTGATGCGTAATCTATATACCGGTGTTAGCTTTGCTAGCCTGTTTGATGTTGATGAGCGCAACGGTTTCCGTTTGCCTTGGAGTGATCTATTGCATGGTACGGATGACCTGCAAAAGCTAAAAACGTTAGAGCAATTAGTGGACAAGCTAGAAGGCGAAGAGCGTGAACAACTCGAGCGTTGGTTGGCACGACAAGAAAGCTCGATACTTCATGCTATGGAGCAGACTCGAGTCATTTGTATTGAAGCTCAGCCATATTGGCAAAGCTAATCAGTAAATAACGTAAAAGCAACGGGAGCCTTATGGCTCCCGTTTTGATTTTCAGCCCTAAACCACCTACTTCAGTAGGTGGTTATCATCCGTTTCGGCTTTGCCTGTAAAACTACTCATGCTAAATGCGTCTTTGATTTTTCCAGAAGTCAAAGAGGACAAATAACATGAGTAGATACAATCAAGCTTCCCACGT